>JAGQOS010000043.1 GCA_020427265.1 Planctomycetales bacterium | reverse complement strand
CTCCAGACGGTCACGGTCGGAGTGATGGGTCTGAGCCGCGGCGCCTCGCTGATGCAGACGTTCGCCGCCCAGCCGGGGGTGGTGGTGAAGTATCTCTGCGACGTGGACGAGACTCGCGCCGCGGCCGGCGCACAACGACTTAAGGCGGACAAGGACCAGAACCCGGAGCCGATCGGCGACTTCCGGCGGATCCTCGACGATCCGGAAGTGGACGCGCTCGTCTGCGCCGCACCGAACCACTGGCACGCCCCGGCGACAATTCTGGGTGTCAACGCCGGCAAGCATGTCTACGTCGAGAAGCCCTGCAGCCACAATCCGTGGGAAGGTGAGACGATGGTGGCCGCCGCCCGCAAGGCGAACAAGGCGGTGCAGATGGGGTCGCAGCGACGCAGCAGCAGCGCGTTCATCAAGGCGATCGGCATGCTGCGCGATGGTGCGATCGGCCGCGTCTACCTGGCCCGCTCCTGGTACAACAACCTGCGTCCCGCCGTCGGCCGCGGTCAGCCTTCCGATCCGCCGGCGACCCTCAACTGGGATCTCTGGCAGGGCCCGGCCCCGAGAGTGCCGTACCAGGACTACATCATCGATGGTCAGCCCACCTCCCATTACAACTGGCACTGGTTCTGGCACTGGGGGAATGGCGAACTCGGCAACAACGGCATCCACGCCCTCGACATTTGCCGCTGGGGGCTGGAAGTGGATTACCCCGTTTCAGCCGTCTCCTCGGGGGGACGCTACCGCTACGAAGATGACCAGCAGACCCCGGACACTCAGGTGGCAACATTCACCTTCCCGGGTGGAAAGCAGGCCACCTGGCAAGGGCTGAGCTGCAACAAGCACCGCGACTCCTCCGGATTTGTCACCTTCTACGCCGAAAACGGAGCCATGGAGATTGACGCCAGCGGCGCCTACAAAATTTTCGACACCAACGACAAAGAGATCGACTCCGGCAAGGGAGGCTACAACAACTCCGACCACATCGCGAACTTCATCGCGGCGATTCGGAGTGGCGAGCATCTTAACCTCAATTCCGAGATCGAGATTGGTCATAAGAGCACGTTGCTCTGCCACTTGGGAAACATCGCCTACCGCACCGGCCACACACTCAAGGTCAGCGCGGAAAACGGCCACATCCTCGGGGATGACCAGGCGTCGGCTCTCTGGAAACGGGAATACGAACCGGGTTGGGAACCGAAGGTCTAGCTGGTTATAATCGCGTGTATCCACGACGCGGCGATTCCGCCGCGCTTTTCGACCCGTTCGGGACCATGCGATGCCAGAGTACAGCGAACAAGATTTAGAAGCTTTTCTCGACGAAGCGTTGCCGGCCGACTTGATGGCCGAAATCGAACGCCACGTGCGCGACGACAGTGCGCTAGCCGGACGATTGAGCGCGATCAACAGCCGCCGCGACGCCGGCGTGCACTCGCTAGGAGAAATCTGGCGTCGAGCCCGGGTGAGCTGCCCTTCGCGCGAACAGCTTGGCAGTTTCCTGCTCGGAGCGCTGGACGACGATCAGGAAGACTTCATCCGCTTTCATCTCGAAGTGTATCAATGCCGCTTCTGCCAGGCGAATGCCGAGGACCTGCGCGAGCAAGTGGCCGACAGAGCACCAGAGAGCGAAACCCGGCGGCGGCGATACTTCCAATCGAGCATCGGGCATCTCCAAGACGAATAACGCGCCGCTCGATGAGGATCAATTGCCGCCGGTGATCTGGCGCAGGATATCCACCACGCCGGCAGCTTCCTCGTGCGGGGAAACATAGTCGGCCAGGTCGCGCATTTCCGGCTGCGCGTTGGCGGGGCAGGCAAACCAGGCCGAGGCTTCGCGTATCGGCAGGTCGCTCGTGGTATCGCCGATGCCCGCAATGCGCGGCTTCGCCACGCCCAGCTCGTTGAGCAGCCGCACGATGCCCGAGGCCTTCGAAATATGCTGAAGATCGCAGTTGATATAGAGCCAGGTCATCGAGATGCGAAACGGCCATGCGTTACGCTCGAATTCGGCCCGCACGTCGTCGCAAATCGACCGGAGAAACTGCGGGTCTTCGTGGTAAAGCGTAACGGCGGCCGCCTTGCCAGGTTGCTGAGTTACGCCTTGCGGACCGTACAGTTCGTGCATCCGACGCGATGCCAAATGCACAATCTCGCGCTGCTCGGGTGTGATCGCCGGGTCGAGAGAAAAGCCGTTGCGATCGGGAAAGAAAAGCCAGGCCCCGTTTTCGGCAACGCACGGGGCCACATCGTTGCCGATCGCGCGACACATGGCTTCGGCAAACGGTTCGGGGCGGCCAGTGCATAGCGTAACAATCGGCCGATCTCGTTGCTCGATCGCCCGGCGATTATGCCTGGCGACCTCGGCAATGCTGGCGAGATCCCACGGCGCCGAACTCTCGGGCGAAAGACACCCGTCGACATCGCAGATGACCAAATCGAAACGCGCGGACGTAGGAAATTGCATGCTAATGGCTGCGCCAGAATCCGGGAACGAAGAGTACGACAATCACAAAAATCTCGAGCCGGCCAATCATCATCAACAACGTGAACAACAGCTTGGTCGCCGAAGTGAAACGAGCATAGTTCTCCGTCGCGCCAACGACACCGAGCCCGGGACCGATGTTGTTGAGCGTGGCCGCCACGCTGGTCGCCGCGTCGATTAGCTTGTTTTCGCGCGGGTGGCCGCCCTCGATCCAAGTGCGATCGGGTTCCACGGCCACGATAAACAGCCAACTGAACACGAAGATAACGAGAATGAGCGCGAAATAAACGATCACATTGTGCCCGAGTTCCGAATCTTCGACCGGCTTTCCGCCCAGTCGCAAGGGACGCACGACCGACGGATGGAACGCCCGCTCGATTTCGAGCCACAACGCCTTCAGGAACAGCACGTGCCGAATCACCTTCAAGCCGCCGCCCGTGCTGCCCGCGCAGCCGCCCACAAACATGAGCAGGAACAGCACGCCCCGGCCAAAGCTGTTCCAATTGTTGAAGTCGTGCGTGCCGAATCCGGTGGTCGTCATGATCGATACCACCTGAAACAGACCGAACCGGGTGCTGTCGCGCAATTCTTCCCATCGATCGGCATGGCCGGGATGGGCGAAGTCGCGATGAAACATGCCATAGCCGACGACAAACGCCGTGACACCGACGATCGTGGCCATGTAGACGCGCCATTCCACGTCGCGAAACATCGATTTCGGCCCATGCACAAACACGCCGTAGAGCACGGCAAAATTGCTGCCGGCCAAAATCATGAACACGACTATCGTGTAGTCGATCGCTACGGCGTGCGCATAACCCGCTTTCTCGAAGTGACCGAGGCTGGTGTCGTACGTGCTAAAGCCGCCCGTAGCCATAGCGCCGAAGGCGTGGCACAGGGCGTCGAATACGGTCATGCCTTCGAACCACAGCAGCGCGGTCAAGATGGCGTTGAGCGCGAAGTACAGGCCGGCAAAACTCCAGGCCGCCTGTTGCATGCGCGAATACGAATTTTCGGCGCTAGGACCGGGCATTTCGGCGCGCATCAGCGCCTTGCCGGCCGAACCCTGTCCGAGTATCGCCACAAAAAGTACGATGATACCCATGCCGCCCAGAAAGTGCGTGCTGCTGCGCCAGAACAGCAACGAACGCGGAACAAGCTCCGCATCTTCGATCGCCGTGAGCACGGTCGCGCCGGTCGTGCTGAAACCCGATTGCGACTCGAACAACGCGTCGGCAATGGTCATTGGGATGGGCTGTCCCTCGGCATCACGGCCGCGGCACGCACCGCTGAGCAAGAAGGGCAGCGCCCCCAACACGGTCGCAAGAAACCAACTCAAACCGACCACGGCCATGGCCTCTTTGCGATAGAGCGAGCCATGCGCGTCGCGTCCCCAGAAGCGAAGCAACGCGCCGACCGCCACGCAAATGGCGATCGATATGCCCAACCCCAGCAAGCCATCCGATTCAAATTCCACAGCCGGCCCCAGGGCGGGCCACACCCAGGGCACACTGAAGGCCATGGTCAGGCCGATTAGCCAGGCGACGATGCCGAGCAATCGAGAAATGAGGCGTAAATCCATCGAAATCAATGCCCGCCGCCAAAGAGTTTGATCACGTCGTCAATCACTTCGTCGGCGACCAGGACAACCACGGTATCGCCGGCCTGTAGCCGATCGTCGGCGCCGGGCACCATGGCGAATTCGCCGCGCAGCACGGCGGCGATCAGGCACTGCGAGGGAAGTTCCAGCTTCGCCAACACATGCTCGGTCGCCAGCGTGTCAGACAACACTTCGATTTCAATAACACTAATGTTCCCGGCCCCCAAATGCATGCGCGAAATGAGGGGGCCTTCGTTCAGATAGCCGAGCACCTGTTTGGCTACGACTTCGCGCGGGCTGACGGCCAGATCGATGCCGAGCTTGGCGACCACGTTGGCATAGTCGGGGCGCCTCACGATCGCCATGATGGTTTGCGTGCCCAATTCGCGAGCCTCGACGCCGGCCATGATGCTCGCCTCGTCGTCGCCCATGCAGGCGACGAACACGTCGGCGCGCCCCACGCGTTCCTCTTCCAGATTGATGCGACGTGTGGCGTCGCTATGCACGACGGTGGTCGATTTCAACCGGGCCGCCAGGTGTTCGCAACGGTCGCGGTCGGCTTCCATCAGCACGACCTTGTACCGCAAGCCTTCGAGCGCTCGGGCCAGATGAAAACCCGACTCGCCACCGCCGGCAATGACGATTTCCTGTTTGGGCATCTTGCCGTGGCGGAACATGGAGCACACCTGATCGACTTCGGCGTGGCGGCCGATCAACGTGATTCGGTCACCCGCTTGCAATCGATCTTCGGCGCCGGCAATCCAGAATTGCCCTTCGCGTTGAATCGAACCGACGCGCACGGCTTTGGGCAACCCGAGGCTCTTGAGCGGTTGATCGAGCGCGGAAGACTTCTTGGAAACGTCGATTTCCTGTACACCCAATTCGCCGCGGGCCAGGTTTTCGACCGCCACACTGCCCGGATGTCGGATGCCACGGGCAAATTCCATGGCCGTAAGATGTTCGAGCGACAACAGCCGGTCGATGTTGAAGTGTCGTTGGTAGTCGAACGTGCTTAGATCGCGAAACACCGGGGCGTAGACACGGGCAATCGTGCGCCGCGCGCCCATCGCCTTGGCCATGCTGCCGGCGACGAGATTGACCTCGTCGTTTCCGGTCATGGCCAGGCAGAGATCGGCGCCGGCCACGCCGGCTTGAAACAGCACGCTCGACTGCGAGGCGCTACCGAGCACGGCGCGCACGTCGAGCGTTTCGTTCAGGTCGCGCACGGAACCGGCGTTGTCGTCGACGACTGTGACACTGTGCCGACTTTGGCAAAGCATTTCGGAGATCGACGTCCCGACCGTACCTCCACCTAGCACGACAATACGCATGAACGTTCAACTCGCGTGATGCAAACGATTCGGCAGAGGGCACAACGCGCCGGCTGCTAGCCCCGCCGAGACAAACCGGCCATTCTATGCCAGCTCTCGTGAACGCACCACCGCAGTCGAACGAAGGTCATGGAAGCAATCAATAGAGATGGCCTGCCCCCGATCGACAGCTACGCGGCGTTGTCGACCGGTTCGGGCGGGCGACCTTCGTAATCGCCCGTTTCGCTAGCAGCCTCAGGCGTAGCGGTTTCATTGGGCGTGCTATCGGGTGAATCCGTGGGCGTCGGCTCGGGCTTGTCCGTTGCGGGCGATTCGGCATCTTCCGCCGGGTTTTCTGCTGCGCCTGGCAGCGTGAGCAGCGCGCGCAATTTACCTTCGCTATCGTATCGCTCCACGATATCGCGTAGCGGGAATTCGGGCGGGAACTTCTCATCGCCCTCTTCGATGGCGGCTTCGCTACGAATCTGCGCGTATTTTTCGATGATTTCAATCAGGTCATCCCCGGTCGTGCCCTCGTCGATGAGTGTGGGGAATCGATCGACGACCTTGCGCCACGAATCGAGGCCCTGTTCATAGAGCTTCAGCGCCTGGATTAAACTGGCCTCGCGCAGGGCGAGGTTTCCTTCTTGGATGTGCTTGCGAGCCAAGAGCGCGTCGTCGGTCTGTTCCATCTCGGCGCGCGACTTCCAATACGAAAAATTGACCGTGTCGCGATAATGTTGCGTAGCCCGCGCTTCCTCGGCCGCGACGCTCGCCAAACGCGCCAACCGATCGGCCTCGGAACCCTGCTGGGGCGACGCCTCGCGAATCGCCTTGGCCAAAGGCGCCAGCGGAATCTTCATGGTGCGCTCGGCCGCCGTGGCCAAATGCTGTTGTTCTTCGTTGCGCTGATCGACCGGCGTTTCCCAGGCTTCGCGCAACGGCGGATCCAATTCCGCCAATAGTCGCGCGTGGATCGCTTGCGTCACTTCGGGCGCCAATGCTTCGAGACGCAACCGTTTTTCGGCGGCTTCCTGGTTCTTGCGTTCCAAATCGTTCAGGTGGATATGAAACCCGTAGCTGGTCATGATCGGCCGATCACCATAGTCGGTCCAAGCCCGATCGGCATCCTGCCAGGCGAGCTTCACTTCGTCGCCCAACACGCCGTCGTCGATCAGCGCATCGGCATAATTCATCAGGGCCATCGACGAACTGGAATAGAAGAGCAGCGGGTTTTTCTTCCGCAGCGACTTACGTCCCGAGTCGACCACGTCTTCGGCGCGTTGATACCAGAGCCGGCTCACGAGCCAATTATCGCGCTGTTTCTGCGTGCGGTGCGGATCTTCGGCGTTGTGGTAATCGTCGTCGGCCTTGAACAGCTTGCGGAATTGAACATGCTCGTCGGCCCGGCCGATCTTCTGGCCTACGAACCAGCCGATGTCGTTGAGCAGCACGGGATCGTCTTCGTTGTACTCGATGCCGTCCTTGAGAAAGTTGATGCCGCGAATCACCCAATAATATCGGTCGTTGTAATCATCGAACTCGACCGACACGTTGTAGGAAAGGTTCCAGGCCTGGAACTGCCACACGCTGATGAAGTTGGGCTGAATCTTGGTAATCTGTTCGAGCGTGGCCGAAAGATTGGTCCAGTCTTCCTTCTTCTTGTACGTATCGGCCCGATGCCAGAGCACGTTAGCCGCCACGCCGCGCATGCCGAGCGTGGCGAGCTTCATGGTTTCGCTCGCCGGGTCGATCTCGCCGAGATTCGTTTGACTCAACTTGTATTCTTTGCGTAGCTGCGCCAGTTTGCCGCCGCTCCGTTCGTTGCGCGTGCCCGACCCGCTCGACGGCATGCTGAGCATGGATAACGGAATGATGAGGACGACGATTGCCGCCACATACCGAAGCTTGCGCCAAAGCGTTTGACGATCGTTCATTTGGCCACCTCGCCGCTACGCAAGAACAAATAACCGGCAATGAAAGCGCCCAATAAATAGGCGAACCCAGCCATTAGATTCTGCGCGATCAAGTTCCAAGGAATGTTGTACCCGTAGGCGACCCAGTTCACCTGACTGTAGCTCGAAAAGTCCGGGAGCACGTAGACCAGCCCATGCATGAGGGCCTTGAGGGGGCTATCGAGTGTCTCTATCAGCGCATTGGCCCCGCCCGCTTCGAGTTCCGACGTCATGTTCTGCTGCGTGAACGTGCGAATCATCGCTTCGACCGGTCCGCCGCCTTCGATGCCGCCGGTAGCGACCTTGATGATAAAGTCGCGGAACGTGCCGAGAATAAAGCATCCGGCCGTGGCGAACAGCGCAACGGGACCGCTGAGAAACGTGCTGAACATCACGCCGAAACAAACGATCAGCACCATTTGCGCCCAGGTGCCGGAAAGCCCTTTCCAATAGTTGACCCAAAACAGACCGTCCCGCGTGCGGATATAACAGTCGGCCTGGGCGGCGCCGAAGTATTGCGCCGGTTCGACACATTGAATCCAGATTTCGACGCGTCCTTCCTCGTCGACTAAGTCGTCAAACAGGTCGAGTTCCTCGCTCAGCCCGGGCTTCATATCTTGCCGGCGGCGCGGCAACTTGCGCGGAATGGTTTGCTCGTCGATATGAAAGTCCTGGGCGCGGAACGTGCGGATATCGCTACGCAGACCCGTGGTAGGGTTCACAACGACCAGGCTGCCGAGGATTCCTCTTTCGATATCGCCCTTGTACGTACGGAAGACGCGCAGGCTTAGCTCCAAGGGTAATCCGTCGGGATACTCTTCTTCGCGCAAGCTATCGAATGTCCAGATCGCCGTCGCGCTGGTGCCGCCATCGATGTAGCTGCGATAACCCCATTCATTGCCCACGCTCACGCCGCGATCCTTGTCGGCGCCGTTGCGATCCTTGAACCGGAGTTTGCCGTAGATTGGCACGCGTGCGCGGTACATGTCGGCGGGCGACGAGGTGACGTAGGCGCCGTTCTCCGGCTCGCCGGCAACATCGTGCCAATGGCCGATCGCCGATTGCACGTCGACGTGGCCATCCTTGTCGACCGTCGCTTCATGGCGATGCCCCATGTCGCGCGAGCTCAGCCCGCGCTGCACACCGGAAGCTTTCGCCTCCGCTAGATCCGCTACGGCGATGGTATGCGTATGGCGGAGTGAGCGAATGACAAATACATAGCCGCCGGCCCCCATAATTGCCAACAGCACGGTGCCGATGATCGTGAAGCCAAGAATCCGGCCCAGCACAATCTCATGCGCGCCGACCGGCTTGGTAACGACCGTGTAGATGGTCTTCGACTTGATATCGGCGGGCAGGCTGAACGTGCTCAGCAGCAAGGCGATAAGCAGGGTGAGGTACATGCTGGCCGTCATCACGAAGCTGAGGTACAGCTTCACCGGCTCGCGCGACTCGGACCCCAGGAACCACGGCGCGAAGACGAGCAGCACGCCAAACACGATGAGCGAAGCGAGCACACTCTTGCGCAACGACTCTTTAACCGATAGCCTCGCCAACGCCCACACGCGACGCGGCGAAATACGAAACAGTTCGCCAGCAGCGCGTCGCAAGACGCGATAGACCAAATCGCCCGCAGCAATGGGTCCATGGCGTACGGCCGCAATTAGAAAGCCGAATAGCAACCCGACCAGGGCGAGCACGACAATCGTGACGACAAATTGCAAGAGCGCCGGTGCTCGCTCGTCGGAGCCGACAGCCAGCCAATCCCAGAAATTCAGAATGTCGGTTTCAATGACCATGTTTCGGCGAACCGCCTCGGGGGCGGCGAGATGATTTGGCAGTCGGCGAGGATTCGCCTAGTTGACAGATTCCGATTGTTCCGCCGTTTCCACGCGGGCGCGACGACCGGGCCGCGCTTCACTATCGCGCACGATCGAGAGAAAGAGATCTTCGAGTGTCGAAACCGGATTCGTCATCTCGACCAATTCGTGCTCGTGCCGGGCAATGACGGCTTGCACTTCGTCCTGGCATGCCTGGCTCATGCCGCGCACGCGAAACTGCGTTTCGTCGGCCACTCGCAACAAGCTCTCGACTCGGCCGAGTTCCTTCAATTCACCTTGATGCAAAATGGCGATGCGATCGCAAATGTCTTGTACATCGGCCAGCAAGTGGCTGCACATGACCACGGTCTTGCCGGCCTCCTTGAGCGCCAGAATCATATCCTTCATTTCGCGCACGCCGATCGGATCGAGACCCGAGTTCAGCTCGTCGAGCAGGATCAGGTCGGGATCGTTGATGCGCGCTTGAGCAATGCCGATGCGGCGCGTCATCCCCTTGGAATATTCCTTCAATTGCCGCCGCCGCGCCCAGTCCAGCCCCACTTCGGAAATGAGCTGATCGATGCGTTCTTTGCGAGTTTGGGGCGGAATGTCGAACAAGCGGCCGTAGAAGTCGAGCGTTTCTTCGGCAGTCAGGAATTTGTACAGGTACGTCTCTTCGGGGAGATAGCCGATTCGCTCGTTCTTGCGCACGTCCGAAGCGTCGCGACCGAAGACCAGGGCCTGGCCGCTCGTGGGAAAGAGCAGACCGAGGAGCAGCTTCATCGTCGTGGTCTTGCCGGAGCCGTTCGGGCCGAGCAGGCCGAAGATCTCACCTTGGCGAATCTCCAAATCGAGCGACTTGAGGGCCCGGACTTTGGCCCGGCCCCAAAAGTCGCGATACGTTTTCGAGAGCGCCCTGGTTTCGATGACTACGTCCGAGGCCATGCAAATTCGCCTTTTTTATTTGTCGTTTGCTCGCTGCGCGACAATGCCGTGTAACGATGGTTACGCAGGGAATGGTTCGATGGTTCGCCAGAAAAGATCCAAGGCGTTGCTGTGGCATTCCCCTCCCACGTTGGGGAGGGCTCTCGCGAATCGCCGCCACGGGTCCGAAGCGTAGACTATAGGCGAGAGTTCGTAGGGATTCAAGAATCGCCACTTGCGACTCTCGCGTTTGGTTTTAACCGAGCCGCGCGGGTCCGAAAACGCCTGATGCACCGACTTTGCGAAAATTTCATCAAACCATCGCGGCCTTAATTGCGTACGACACGTTACCTGCCCCTGCCAAGCTGCCGGAACGGCGAATTGGCGCTTGTGAAATCGCCCAAGACGCTCCAAAATAGGTTGGCCTCGCGCAGCCTGCCGCCATCGTATTTCCCCGATTTCGACTCCCACCTGGGCCTCGCCCCTATGTTATTGCTGCAAGGCGTCAAGAAGACGTTCGTGGATGCGGCAGCCGCGCGGCTGCCAATTCTTGATATCGAGCATTTCGCCACCGCTGCGGGCGAACAGATGGTGGTTCGCGGCCGGAGCGGTTCGGGAAAGACGACGCTCTTGCACGTGATCGCCGGTATCAGCCGCGCTGACGCCGGCAAAGTGGAAATCGACGGTGTCGACATCACGCGACTTCCCGAAGCGGGTCGCGACCGCTTTCGCGCCGACAAGATCGGCTACATCTTTCAAACATTCAATCTGCTGCCGGCCTTTTCAGCATTGGAAAACGTGTTGCTGGGGATGTCATTCAGCGGCGGCCGCGCCGACCGGGCGAGGGCCATCGGCCTGCTCGAGCAAGTGGGGCTGAAACATCGCATGGACCACAGCCCGCAAAAACTTTCGGTTGGCGAACAGCAGCGCGTCGCAGTCGCGCGGGCCCTGGCCAATCGCCCCAAGCTCTTGCTGGCCGACGAACCAACGGCCAATGTCGATCCGGCGAACCAGCAACAAATCGTCGATCTGATTCGCCAACGCTGCGAAGACGAGAAAATCGCGCTGGTCCTGGTGACACACGAAACGGAAGTCGCCGAACAGTTTGACCGAGTCGAAACGATCGAATCTTTTAATCAGGTGTTGTCAAACTCATGAGCCTTTGGAAGATCGCTTGGCGCAGCATCCAGCAGCGCCGCTTGTCGTCGTTACTGACCGGGTTTTCGATGGCGCTAGGCGTGGCGCTCGTCATTCTGGTGCTGGTCATTTACGGCGTGGTCGACGATCGCTTTCACGAAGGAGGCGAGGGCTACCATTTGATCGTGGGCGCCAAGGGGGGCAAGCTGCAACTCGTGCTCAACACGGTCTTTCATCTGAGTCAGCCAATCGAAAACGTTCCCTATTCGGTCTACAAGGAATTTACCGCCGGCAAGTTTGCCTCCTCGACGGAACTGGCCGTGCCGTGCTGCATGGGCGACAGTTACCAGGCCGGCGGACAAACGTTTCGAGTCGTCGGCACGACACCCGACATGTTCGACAAACTGCCGGCCGGCTATACCGAAAAAGGAGAACCGCGCCCGTATCGCTTCCAGTCAGGCGGACGCAACTTCAAGCACGAGAACTTCTTCGAAGCCGTCATTGGTTCGGTCGTAGCCAACGTCTCGGGGTTGAAAGTGGGCGATTCGTTTCAACCCGCCCACGGCATTGTCGAAGAAGGTGAAGACCCGCACGTGCACGACGACTTCAAGATCGTCGGCATCCTCGAGCCGAGCGGAACGCCCAACGATCGGGCCCTGTTCGTGAACATGGAGGGCTTCTATCTACTCGAAGACCATTCCAAGCCCGCATCGAAATCGACGCCCCAGACAGACCATGCCGACGAACATGCCCACGATGCGCACGACCACGACGCCGCACACGCCCATGACGAAACCCACGATCACGAGCACGCTCCGCCGGCGCAATCCAACGAAGAGCCACAAGAGCGCGACGGCGCGCCACCGGAACCGGCCGCGGCAATCGGCGTAACCGACAGTGTCGAAACAACTCAACAACCTGCGCGCGACGAGCACGGTCATGACGAACATGGTCACGACGACCACGCTCATGGCGAACACGATCATGGCGCCCACGCGCACGACCACCATGGCCACGATCATCATGCCCATCATGAGCCGTTGCCTGAATCGCAGCGAGAAGTAACCGCGATTCTCGTCGTAGCGAGCAACACCATGGGCATGGAATCGCTGCTGGCGCAGCAGATGTTTACCATGATCAACGAAGGACAAGAGGCGCAAGCCGTATTCCCCACGAAGGAAGTTCACGATCTGTTTGCGACGGTCGTCGGCCCCGTCCAATTGATCCTGCTGATACTTTCTATGCTGATCGTCGTGGTTGCCGGCATCGGGATCATGGTCAGCATTTACAACACGATGAGCGAACGGGGTCATGAAATCGCCGTGATGCGAGCGCTCGGCGCCGGCCGCGGTACGGTGATGGCGATTGTGTTGTTCGAGTCGATTTTACTATCGCTTGCGGGCGGCCTGGCTGGCGTGTTGCTGGGCCACGCGATGATCGGCCTGGCGAGCCCTTACGTCGTGAACCAAACCGGCGTGACCTTGCATATGTTCCAATTCGATTGGAAAGAATTGGCCCTGATCCCCGGCCTGGTCGCGCTGGCCACGCTGGTTGGTTTTATCCCCGCGTTGGCGGCCTATCGGACCGACGTTTCGAAATCGTTGACAGCACGCCCCTGATTTCGGCCGGTTTGCCAACTTTCGGTTTCCGGCGGTAGAATGAAGGGATCGGCCTGCGGGTCGTCGCATCACGAAACCTGGCGGAAGGAGATTCCGATGAAATCGCACAGTTGGGCTTGGCTGGTTGCTCTGAGCTGCGTTGTGGCCGTCGCCGCACATCGACTTGCGGCCTGCCCGTTTTGCACGCAAACGTCGAAGACGTTGACCGAGGAAATGGCGGCGGCCGATGTCACGGTGATCGCCGAGATCATCGAGGCGCCGCCTCGACCCGAGGGAGGAGCGACCGGCGGCGGCGAACTGCCGCAAGCCACGTTCCGAGTGCTCCAGACTCTCAAGGGCAAAGAGCATCTCGACGGCGCGACCGAGGTCAAGGCGTATTTCTTCGGCGAATTCAAGGAGAAGGAACACTTTCTGATTACCGGCATGGTGTTGCCGAATCTGGAATGGTCAACACCCATCCCGCTGGTCGAAGAGTCGGAGGCGTATGTTGGCCAGTTGCTGGCGTTGCCTGCCGAGGGTGCGGACCGACTCGCCTTCTTCCAAGAGTACTTGGAAAACGATGATGCGTTGCTGTCGCGCGACGCTTACGACGAATTCGCACGGGCGCCCTATGCCGACCTGATCGCCCTGAAAGACCGCATTCATCACGAGCGTCTGCTCACATGGATACGCGACCAGGAAACCTCGCCCAGCCATCGTCGGTTGTATCTAACGATGCTCGGCGTGTGTGGCTCGCAGGACGATCTGGGCCTGCTCGAAGAGATGCTCAGCAGCGAAGACCGCAAGGATAAACAAGCGCTCGACGCACTGATCGCCTGTTACCTGACGCTCAAAGGCCCGGACGGCATGCCGATGGTCGAGGACCTGTATCTGAAAAACGACGAAGCGGAATATGCCGATACGTATGCGGCGATCATGGCCATCCGCTTTCATGGCGAACAGACCGATCGCATTCCCCGCAAGCGTTTGCTCGCAGCGCTCTACCACATGCTCGACCGTCCCAAACTGGCCGACCTGGTCATTACGGATCTGTCGCGTTGGGAAGACTGGAGCATGATGGATCGGCTCGTGGCGTTGTTCAAGGATGCCGATCCCAAGAACAATTGGGTGCGCGTGCCGGTTGTCAATTATTTGCAAGCCGCGCGCGAGCAAGAAGGCGAAGTCGGCGACAAGGCCAAGACATTAATCGCCGAACTGAAGGAGATCGATCCCAAGGCCGTGCAACAGGCCGAAGCCTACGGCGCTTTCGGATTGCTCGCCACAAGCAAGACTCCGCCGCCAGGTTCCCAACGGCCATCGGAGGATCAAGGCGCAAACTCGAAACCGGAAACGCCCGCGACAACCGACGATCCGCAGGCCGACGCCACGACGAATCAGGAACCAGCCGAAGAGAAACAACCCGCCGAAGATCCCGCGCCCAGCCTCGAACCGTCGGCCGCGCCTCCGCTCGCCGACACACCCGATCCGGAAACGGCGGCGGACGACACGGCCCCTGAAGAACGAACGTCGGACGAACCACTCGCCGAATCGTCGGCTACAGCGGAGGAGGCCCCGGCTGAATCGGATCAGGCGTCTGAGCCGGCTCCCGAGGCGGCAGTGACCGAACAGGCCGCGACGATCGAGCGTAGAAAATCTGACAATACAGACGCTACCCGCGATATTCCGGCGGTTTCTCCTCGCTCGGTCGCGCAGCACGTGACGACCGCGGCAGCCGTTTCGCCGGAGAGCGATTCACCGGGCATGGGTCTGGGTATCGCCGTGGGCATTGTGATCGTGTTCGTAACGATGGTCTTTTCCCTGGGGAGCGGTCGACCGTAGTTCGTCGGCCGCGCCGCAAACCGTTCCTGTCCTTGGCAGCTCGTTCCAATTAACCGTGAGATCCACATGAGCGTGTCGACACCTCCTCGCCAGGAGCCGCTTCAGGCCGAAGCCAATTCGATCGCCAGCGAAGGCCATTTGCAGTATCGCGCCTTGCATTCCGGTGCGGTGATTTGCTTGGTTCTGGGCATTGCGTCGGCGATGATCGTGCCAACAGCCTTGGCAAGTCTGGAGGGTTGTTTCTTACTTTGCCCGTTACCCATTGTGGCGTTGTTTGTGGGCTGGCGTGCGCTCGCCGCGTTTCGCCGCGAGCCGGAGCATTACACCGGCAGAACGCTGGCCCGGCTGGGAATGGCGCTGAGCCTGTTGTTTTTGTTCGGCGGTCTGGGTCTGGGTAGCTTTGTCTACGCCACCGAAGTTCCCGACGGATATCAGCGCATCACATTCGCCGAATTGAAACCGGACGAAGAGGAGCGGAGCCGCCGCACGAACGTGCCGCCCGATGTTCAAGCGTGCGACGGACAACAGATTTTCATCAAAGGCTTCATGCGTCCCGGAAAACAGAAGCACGGCTTGACGTCATTCCTCCTGGTGCGCGACAACAACGAATGTTGCTTCGGGGCCAACATTCCCGCCTACTACGATCGCGTCCAAGTGCGCATGGTCGGCGGATTATACACCGACTATTCCACGCGCATCTATCGCATGGCTGGTACGCTCAAGATCGAGCCGGCCAAGGCGTATCCCGACACGCAAGAAACGGTCTACACGCTCGTGGCCGATTACGTTAAATAGATGGTCCTTGGATGCGATGAATTCCTGGTAGCCAGCGGCCGTCTGAGCCGTCGCGCGATGAACCGACTGCTGTTTCATGTTGCATGTTTCGCTTTGGCCGCGGCGCCTGTCTGCTTGGGTTGCGCCGACGCATCGGCACCAGCCGCCGTGCGCCCCGAGAGCGACTCGGCCGTCGACTCGCCGCCGGCGGAAACGAGCGATGCCGATGTGGCCGTTTCGACAGAGCCGGCGCCGGCGAACGCAAGCGCGGAGGCCGAAAAGAGCAGCCCCGAATCTCCGCCTGCCGCGCCCAACGAAACCCAAGCCGACGCAGTTTCGCGACCCGCACCGCGTGAACCCAAGGTATCGTCCGGCGGAATTCTCGATCGTGGGTTCGACGACATCAAGTTCGAGATGGACAAGGAAGAACCGTTTGAGCGTTCGATGCTCACGGAGCAAATCGAAGATCTCGTCGGCGAAACGATCCGTATCCGCGGCTACATCCTGCCCACGGCCAAGGCCAAGGGCCTGCGGCAGTTCGTCCTGGTGCGCGACAACATGGAATGCTGTTTCGGTCCAGGGGCAGCGCTCTACGACTGCATCCTGGTGGAAATGGACCCCGGCGAAACGACCGAATTCTCGATTCGACCGATCGCCGTGGAAGGCGTCTTCGATATCCGCGAACTGGTCGGCCCCGACGGCAAGCATCTGGCCATCTATCATTTGCAGGCGAGCAAGGCGGGTTAGATCGCATCCAACGAAAGTGTGACGTCGTTTCGTCAGGAAATACTCGCAAAAACGTCGCCGGGAACGCACCAGTTAAGTTCGACCCGAACTAGAGCGGACGCCAATAGATCCACGTCCAATGCCGGTCGCTCGTTGCCGTTACCGATTCTGGCGGGCATCCGAATTCGCGCACCAAATCGCGCACTTCTTCCGGCCTCAACGCCGCGCGGAGCGAGTCGGCAAAGAGCTTCTGCTGCCGAGCGTTCGCAGTTCCGGCGTAGGTCGCTACCAAATGGTCGACAGTCGCTTCGTCGTCGGGCCGCGCCAAGTCGCGAAAGAACACGAGTCCACCGGGAGCAGCCATGCGCAGCGCCTCGGAAAAAACACCCCACGGCTCCGGCACATGATGCACGATGCTGTTCGACATCACGATATGGAATCGATGTGGGTCGTAGCTAAGCCCTTTCGAATCTTCTTGTTCCAGTACGATGCGATCATTCAGACACGCGATGTTGATATTGGCATACGCGACTTCCAGCATGGCGGTCGAAAGATCGGTCGCCATCACGCGATAGTCGAGATTCCGGCCGCACAATTCGACCGGGATCTGGGCCGTGCCGGTACCTAAGTCGAGTACGTCGAATGTTTCCGCCCAGCGATGTTCGCCGACTTCAGCCAGCAAGTCATCAACGAAGGATCGATTGACCGCGGCGTGGTCCATCGCGTCGTAGTCGAGCGCCTCTTCGTGCGAGGCCATCACTTCCGGCTCTAAAACGCGCTGGAGCATCATTCGTTAAAGAAGTAATCACAGCGAGGGCAGGTGGCATGCCAAAGCGGCGTTTTGTGATTACAGTTGGGGCACGTCTTCGTGTTGCGCACTGCCGATCCCAACAAGCTCAACCCCGAACTCGAACCCGTACCCTCGGCGTCTTCCGGCGGATGTTCGTAAACACTCTCCTCGTCGTCATCGGCGGGCGATTCGGGCGTGGTCGCGGGGCCGACGAATTCGAGAATGTCGTCTTCGGAAACCTTGGCCACTTCCGGCACAAAAACGCGCGAATTGCAATGCGGACAGCAGCCCGTCTTGCCGGCATATTTGTCCTTCACTTTCAGGACATGCCCTCGCGGACAGGTTACAACAATCGCCATAACGAGGTTCCTTGCAACCGAAACGTGCCGATGTCTCGCTGAGGGTTAGACACGCTTGCAGAACCAGGGGTTCCCGAGCTTTCTTGCCACTTTTTCGACCATTTCGGTCATTGCGGCCCTTGCAATCCGCTCACGAACCCCGATTTTACCACCGATCTGAGCGGTATGCAAACCAAGTCGTCGCTACGCCAGGAGATGTGCCAAGTCGGAGAGAGGGGGTCAGGTACATGTTTTCGGTCGACGCGTCTCGGCTAAAGTTCATGATGGTTCAGCCGAAAAATGTACCAGACCCCGGACTTTGCAGGTCGCCTGGTCACTACACCAGGCACAGCCTGTGGGAACCCGATAATCCAGGAAGAGTAGCAACGCGAGACGCCCCACACGCCAAATATCCGCAAGATGTTACGAAACCTTCTCGGCGCCTTCGGGTTCATGTACATGGCGGACGACTACCAGTAGACGCAGGAGAATTTTGGCATGAGACTTTGGCGACTCGTCTTCACGCCGTTTCTGGCGATCCAACTCTCCGGCATCGAAACATCGGTTGCGGCCGAACCGCCCGA
>JAGQOS010000439.1 GCA_020427265.1 Planctomycetales bacterium | reverse complement strand
TGTATTCCGGCAGCTCCTCAGAAAACTCCGCTCGCAATTCCAGGCCTTTGGCTTCGGCGCGCGGGTTGAACAAGGCCACCACATCGCGAACGATCGACGTTGGCGAACAGGCGATCTGCTCCACCTGGACCTTGCCCGCCTCGACCTTGGAAAGGTCGAGGACATCGTTGATGAGTTCCAGCAAGTGTTGGCCATTGCGTTGAATGGTTTCGATCATGCCACGCTGGTCGCGCTCCACGATTTTTTCGGCCAGCAGGTCGGTATAGCCGAGAATCGCCGTCATGGGCGTGCGAATCTCATGGCTCATGTTGGCGAGAAACTGCGTCTTGGCTTGCGTGGCCGCTTCCGAGGCGCGATTCATGTCTTGCAGCGCTTTGTTGATTTGCGTCAGCTCGTCGCTCGCATCCTCGGCCCGTTGCAAAGCGGCCTCGGTCTCGTGATTCTTCCGTTCGAGTTCGTCAGTGTGCCGTTCCAACTCCTGCTTCGCCTGATTCAATTCCTCGGTACGTTTCTCCACTTCGCGGCGAGTCCGCTCCGAAGTTCCGCTGAGGTACAACAAGACTCCTTCGAGCAACGCCGTGAGGAGCAAGCCCAGCGCCAACACGCTCCAACTCCCCCAACTCATGCGTCCCGCCGCGTACCGGTCTGTGGCCGACGTTTCCAAATGCCAATGACGTCCGCCGATATCCAGGTCGTGGTTCTGGCAGAACCGGACTGGGCCACTGGCACGATCTTGTTCGTCCTTTTTCCAGAAGTGCTCATCCTCGTCTTCTCGGAACCGATGGACGACAAACGAACCGTGGGCATTCGTTGGGCCGTCGCCAGCAAGGGTCGTTTCATCCGAAATCTGAAGTTGAATTCCCTTATTCCCCTGAGAACTCGTCGCTCGATCGAGGAACTGGTCGACTCGGAAAATCGTGATCACAAACCCGAGCAGATCTCCGCACGGGGTTTCACGAGCGTTATGCTTCATGTCACGGCGAAAAACCGGGTGGAACATCATCACGGCGACTTCGTCGTCTTGGACGATGGTGATCGGCGGCGAAACGGCGAGCGTGCCGGTGTCGCATGCGCGAAGCTCCTCGCTGGCCAAGTCGAGCCCCAAGACGCGGAGATTCGCCTCGTGAGGTTCGGCATACTTCACCGGAACGTGAAAGTCGCGACGCGCCGCCGGAACAAGCCCGCCCTGGGCATCGATTTCGGTGATCTCAAACGGAGCATGCAGATCCTTGCTTACCGCTTGCTCGAACTCCGATCTGCCAGCCGACGCGACCCGCGGCGCCCACTCCATGGCGACAACGTCGGGATGCCGTTTTAGCGTAGCGGACAAGAATTGATGAAACTCGTTTCGATCGACGTGCTCCGAGCCGTCGAAAAATGCGCCCAGTTGAAGCGTCAGTTCCTTGAGTACGAACACATGGCGATGAATCTGCGATGCGATGCGTTCCGAATCGCGCTGAAACTGCGTTTGCAGAAACGACTCTTCGTGTCGTTGCAAAAACGTAAAAAACGTCAACAAGCATCCGCAAAGGGCGAGTGTGGGAATCGCTACGAGTCGAATGCGGTCGAAATACGATTCGTCGACGGGCCGAAAGACACAGAGCAAGACCGGTGCGAAGACAAGCACGCCGGCGGAATCGCCGATCCACCACGTGAACCAGTTGAACGCCAGTTGCTCCGTAGCAATCGCGCCACTTAAGTATAGCGATCCCACGCCGACGGTCGCATTGATCAAACAGGCGACGGGACCGCAAGTGATCATCCAGCGAGCGATATCGCCGGCTCCCAGCGACGTTTCCGCGAGCTGCTCAAAGCGCTTGGTAAACGTGCACCCAACGAGCGCCTGTAACGTCGCTCCGGCGCCCACGGCCAGAGCTGTCAGCAGGCCGTCGCTCCAGTCGCCGGCAGCAGCCGAAAGGGCATAGGCCGAAATGCTCGTGACAAACGCGCCGGCAAATACGGCCGGCCAGAGCCGACTGCCGCAGATCATGAGACCGGCGACGGCGATTCCGGCGGCGGGCCAGATCGGCGAGGCATAGCCGGGCGGAATGGCGAGCAAATAGGCCAGTCGTCCGGCAGCCAAGTAGGCCACAGCCAACGCCAGGAATTGTAACAAGTAACGTTTCATCGAGTCTGCGTCGCCGTAGAACACCGTCCGCTGGGCGGGCTAAGCAATCAGTTTTTTCCGAGCCGTTATGGCGGAGGATTACAAAGTGAGTCACGAAAATATAGCTCGCGCTGTGAATAAACTCTGCGAGTTAGCCAAAAAATGAGCGAGTCGGATTGCGCCGATTATGCGGGTCCGAAATTTTGGGCAATCGACCGCGCCGTTGGCTTGCCAGATGGCAAACCGCAAGCCATGTTTCCGTAGCGTGAGGATGCCGCGTCGGAGGGCGCGCGACTCACCGGCAAGAAACAACGTGCGTGTGCGTCAACTGCGAACCTACTGGGGAGTGCGGAACGGAGTTGGAGGCAACACGCGTTGCGGGCGGGCCCTTCGCGGGGCCCGCCTCTTTTTTTGCGCCGTTGGCGAAAGAACCGGCACGAAAGGCTTGCCGAGAGCCGCAGATATGCGGAGGCGCATAAAAAAAGGTCATGGCAAAACGGTCCGTCGTCGTGCCATGACCTCTATCCTGAAGCGAAGCATTTTCTGCTCCGCCCTCCCGATTGCTTTGTACTGATTCTATCGTCCTCCGGCCCCGTAACGCTCGATGGGAATCGCCTTTTGTTAGCGATTCTTCGCGTTTTTCTGGGCGCGGTTGTAACGCCTGTAACGGATTGGAAAACGACGACGCGCCGCGAGTCGCCCAAGCGGCGTCGTAAATCTTCACAAATATCCGCAGCGCCGATCCGACAATAGCAGTTGCCAGAGGCCGAAGGGCGAAGGTAAAACGACGGCATATTCCACGAAAGCCGTGCGCCCGAGAGCCGTATGTTTGGTCCAGTCTTCCTACGCGAGGTCGTTACGACACCACGGCGGGCCAGGCTTTTCGTAGGGCGTTCCGTCTACGTTGCCGCCCTGTTGGTGCTGCTTTGCACGGCTTGGCTAATCGTTACCGGCACGCAAAACGTGCGCAATCTTGGTGACTTGGCGCGATTTGGGGCCGACAAGTTCGCGTTGCTCGCCCCGCTGCAGCTAGTGTTGGCGATTACCTTTTCGGCGCTCGTGGCGGCGAGCGCCGTTGCGCAAGAGAAAGATCGGCGCACGCTCATCTTATTGCTGCTGACCAACCTGACGAACGCGGAACTCGTGCTCGGCAAATTGTTGGCCAGTTTGTTATTTGTATTGGTCGTGCTGGCCGCGGCCGTGCCGGTCTTTCTACTGGCGACCATGCTGGGAGGCGTGTCCTTCGCTCAAGTAGGTCGGGTGTTTTTGGTCACGCTAGCCACGGTCATCGCGGCTGGCAGTTTCGGCAGCACGGTTGCGTTGTGGCGCGACAAGACATTTCAAACCTTGGCGCTGGTCGCGCTGTCGTTGGTCGCTTGGATCTGCTTTTGGGAGGCGGCGGCGGCCGGTGCATTCGGCGCTAGTTGGGCCGGCGTTGCCACCAGCAACTGGGCCGCCAGCTTTAGTCCCTGGCGCGCGATTCTGCAGGCGACGCAACCCGACTTCGCGCAAAGGTCTGCCGGCTTGTTCGGCGTCGGCGAATTCACGGCCTATTTGCTGGTTGCCGCCGCTGGTACCGTGATCCTTAACGGTATCGCTGTCGCCCGGGTCAGGATTTGGAATCCGACGCGCGAAGTGCTGCGCAAGCAATCGCCTGAAGAGCCCGTCGAGACAATCTGGTCGGCCGAAGTCGAAGCCAACACAGCCGACGCGTCGGCAACCTCGGCGCCGATCAAGTCGCGCGGCGCGATCGCGCCGAACAACGTCCGCATCCGCCAGGTCTGGAACAATCCCGTACTGTGGCGAGAAATCTGCACCTGGGCGTATGGTCGCAAGATTCTGATCGTACGCATCGGTTACTTGCTTCTGTTCGGCGCCGCCGCTTGGACACTGCTGGGCATTTTGGAGAGTCAACCTGCGATGAGCGGCGGAAATCAACTGATCCCGCCGGCCGCGCAACCGCTCATTCCGCTGTTTCTCATCAGCCTGATTCTGCAAAACGCGCTGGCCCTGACTTCGATCACCAACGAGCGCGACGGAAAGTCGCTCGACCTGTTGC
>JAGQOS010000438.1 GCA_020427265.1 Planctomycetales bacterium | reverse complement strand
CGCCCAAGTGCCATTTGCCGATGATGCCGGTCGCATAGCCGGCATCGCGCAGCAGCTCGGCGATCGTCACTTCCTCCGGCGCAAGACCGACGGCGTTGCCCGGAAAGAGCACATGCGGAATCGGCAAGGCGCGTTTCGGATAACACCCGGTCATCAGCGAAGCGCGCGAGGGCGAACAGACTGGCGCGGCATAAAACGACGTGAGCTTGCAGCCTTCCTTGGCCATGCGGTCCAGGTTGGGCGTGCGGTTCAGCTCACTGCCGAAGGGGCCGATGTCGCCGTAGCCGAGGTCATCGATATTGATAAAGATAAAATTCGGCCGCTCGGCCAGCGTCGCCGTTGCGACCAAGGTGACGATGGAAAATGCAAACAGCGAACGGCCGCAGCGAAACAAACTTGCAGGAGTCATCGGAGTCATTCCCTTTCGGATGAAGATGTGAGTCGAGTTGTGGCGAATCGGATGGAAACTAATCTTGATGTAGCGGCTTCAATCGCCATTGTTCGTCGAAAAAGTCCGCCGCGGCAACCTTGCCGGGCCAGAGCGCATCGGGTGGCGTACGTAGATCGAAAATCGCCCAGTCGGGCAGCTTGGGCACTTGGCGAGCGTTGTTCAGATAAGCGTACTCGCGGTAGGTAAAACCGCTGTTGAGCACCACATAACGCTTGGGATTGAGCGGGTTAGGGTAGATCAGAGCCGGCGCATGATGTGCTGCGTCGAACGATTGCGCGCCGACCGTAATGCGATCTTCCCCCCAGGCAATCGGCAACTTGTCAGCGATCGAGGCCAGCAGCCGATTGCTCGCCGGGTCGCCGAAGAGTATCAGGTGTTTCGTGGCGATGTCGGCTTCTGAAATCTCCGCATCGAGCTTCACTAAGGCGTCGCCGCGAAACTGCCGCCGCCATTCGCGCAGGAAATGATCGAGTTCCGAGTGCGTCCATTGGTCGACCGCTTCGTGCCGGGCCTTGCCGCCGGGGCGCACGACGAGAAATGAATCCATAAAACCGTCGTCGATCGGACCCTGTAGATCGTGTTTCTTGCGCAGGCCGTCCGCCGGCGGACCGAGTACCCATTGCTCGCCGTCGAAATGGACTTCGCAGTCGAACGATCGATCGGTCTGTACGAAAAGGTTGCGGAGAGACTCCGAGTTGCGAACTTCGCCCGGTTGGTCGTCAATGATCAGGCCAATTTTCTTGTCGAAACGAAACGGCCATTCACCCGCGTCGAAATGGAATCGCAGCCCGCGAACGTTCGTTGTTTCAACGACAATTCCCTGCCAACTGTCGTCCTGCAAAAGCCGAGCGTGCACATGCGCCGGTTTCCAATGTTCGCCCAACTGTGTGACAGTCAGCCAATGCATGCGGTTGTACTTGAGCGTGGGCGTGTCGAGCCACACTTCGCGCGGCGTTCGCTCCCGACCCTGGCGAGCCAGTGAGTCGAGCTTCGCTTCGATGATTGTCGCTGAGTCGGGATGGATCGCGTGCTTGGTCTGCGGTCCAATCACATGCATCAGCGACATCCCTTTCTCGGACAGCGCGGCCTCCATCACATCGGCCGCTTGTTTCTGGATATCGAGTTCGCCGCTATACGCCACGGTTGGCAATTGGCGCAAGTTGTTTACGTACACCGGGCAGTCATACATTTGCCAGAGCGTCTTTTCGTACCAGGTCGGTTTGAGCGTTTCCTGTTGGAACGACTTAAGGAACTCGGGTGTTTCGGAGAAACCGGCGCCAGGATTCGCGGCAAAGAATCGATCGGCGTAGTGCACAGCCATCTGCCAGCACCCGGCGCCGCCCATCGAGAAACCGCGCACGGAGATGCGGTCTTCGTCGATGCGGTAATGACGCTGCGCGTGCTCGAGCGCCTCGAACACGTCGACTTCACCGGCGAACTTGAAAGAGTTGCTGTAGCGTCCGTAAGGGTGCAGCACGATCGTATCGCGCGGCGCGTAGCGGCCTTGGCGATTCGTACGCTCCGCGATAAAGACCGGCTCGGTCGAGCGTTCGCCGCGTCCGTGAAACCAGAGGTCGAGCCGATATGGCGACTTGCCGTCGAACGTATACGAATCGGGAATCTCCAGGCCATATGGCTGCACGGTCTCGTCGAGGCGCGACCGGTAGCCGCGCACGACGAGTCCCTTTTGTGTCGTCCAATACGGTTTGCCTGCCGTCAACGCGGTGGCGCGCGCGAGCCCTTCCTTTAACTCGGCTTTGGCGTCCTGCACATTTCGCTCGCTGTAGAATTCGCGATACGCGATGCCTTGGCGAACCGCGCGGGCATAGATCTCGATGTCGGGAAGCAACTCGGCGACGCGGGGATCTTTGCTCGCGCGTAGCGGCGCAATCGCTGCGTTCAGCTCATGGAGTCCTTGCTCCAGTTCGGCTCGATTGGCGGACGAAAGTTCGATGCCCACTGGCGGCACCGGCCGGACCTGCGCCGGGATGTTGTCAGCCGGTCCATCGGCGCTGGCGATTTGCGGAATGAAGAGCAGCACGAATACCGAGTGAATGTAGACTGTACGATGGCGCATGCAATGTCCCGTTTCTCAAGCACGAAATGAACAACCAAATCTCGGCATCGCCCGGCGGAATGGGTCTCATTCTATGTTCGCGCAGCTTGAAATGCGAATTCGAATAGACGAGGCGAGAAACCGGCGGAAATCGCTATTTCGTAAGCAAGCGAGTCCGCCGAGGGGAAGGGCGAAGTTTTTCTCTGGCCGGCTGTTTATAATTGCGGTCGATGTTCGACTTTTCAGCACGGCCAGCGCAGGATTTCAGGTACGCATATGACGAACGAATGTGAATTCGATGCCCTCCGTCCCAAGGGACGCCGGAGCACGCAAATGGTGAAGTTTCTCTTGCCGTCGATGGTTCTCTGCGCGTGGTTCGCGCTGTCGGTTCGCGCGATGCCGGCCGCGGCCGAGCCATTTTCCGCGGTTGAGACCGGCGATCGTTTTATCAACGGCGTCTACCCGCATCTGACGACGTACGGCATCTACAGCCAGAACGGCGCGCACCAAAAGGGCGGGCACGACGAATGCGGCATCGGCGCGATTATTCCGTGGGCCGGTAAGCTGTGGATGGTCAACTACGCGCCGCACATGCCGAGCGGCAGCGAGCATAAGCTTTACTCGATCGACTCGGATTTGAAGATGACGATTCACCCGGAAAGTGTTGGTGGTACACCGGCGGGGCGGATGATCCATCGCGAGTCGCAGCAATTGTTGATCGGCCATTACCTGGTCGACGAGCAGGGCAGGGTGCGTGTCATCTCGCCAAAGACAATGCCGGGACGAATCACAGCGATCGCGAGGCATCTCAAAGATCCGGCGAACATGGTTTACTATTCCGACATGGAGGGGATGGTTTACGAAGCGAACGTGCATACACTCGCCGTGACCAAGCTGTTTCACAAGCCGGTGCCAGGCTGGCATGGTAAGGGTGCCTACACGGCGCAGGGAAGGCTTGTTGTGGCGAACAACGGAGAGCACGCAGCGGGGACCTATCGCGATTTGCTCGTTGGCGGCCCGGCACGCGATGCCGACGAAGCCGGTGTGCTCGCCGAATGGGATGGCGCGCAATGGAGCATCGTGGAGCGGCGTCAATTTACCGACGTGACCGGACCAGACGGCGTCTTTGGCGGGCAAGGCGACGGCGCGCCGCTGTGGGCCATCGGCTGGGATCGTCGGTCGTTGCGTTTAAAGGTCCTCGATAGCGGCGCGTGGCATACTTACCTGCTTCCCAAAGCTGCACACAACAATGATGCCCGGCATGGCTGGTTTACCGAGTGGCCGCGAATTCGCGAGATTGGCGATGGCCGTTTGCTCATGGACATGCACGGCATGTTCTTCGACTTTCCGAAAACGTTTTGCGCGTCGAATGCGGCCGGGTTGCGAGCCATCGGCAGCCATCTGCGTTACATTCCCGACTTTTGTCAATGGAACGGGCGTCTGGTGCTCGCCAGCGACGAAACGAGCATCCAAGGCAATCCCTTGGCCGGCCAGCCGCAATCGAATTTGTGGTTCGGGCAATATGAGGATCTCAAGCATTGGGGGCCGGCATCCGGTTACGGCGGACCTTGGGTGGCCGACCACGTGCAAGCCAACACGCCTTCCGACCCTTTTCTTATCGCAGGATTTGATCGGCGCGTGCTGCACTTGTCGTTGGGCGACCAGCGTG
>JAGQOS010000437.1 GCA_020427265.1 Planctomycetales bacterium | reverse complement strand
GGCGTAGGCTTCGCCGCCGGCGCCACTGGCAAACGCGGTTGCCGCCATGCCACGGATCGCGCCGGCTGCATCGTCGATTGTGGCCTGCGCGCCGGCAAAGAGCGGGCCGTATTCGATATTCGTCGCCGTGAACGCCGCGCCGTTGTACTGGAGATCGAACGCAGCGCCGTCGACGCCGGCCGCTTCGCTTGTGCGCACCCAGACTTCGGCGTAATGCGTATCCCATTCGTCGATGAAGTCGACGCTGGCGGGGATGACCTGCCTTTGGCCGTTGACCAAGGCCGATGGGGTTTCGACCACGCCGAGCACAAGCGCGGCGCCATCGACCGGGGCGACTTCTTCACCCACGAGATTGTCGCCGGCATCGACATGCTCGACGGAAACGTCGAACTCGATGACTTCGTCGCTTGGAAGCGCAGTTCCGTTGCCAATTCGGAAGGCCGTTACGTCTTGCAGGTCGTAGGTTTGCACGCCGGCGGCCGCGGCGTCGACGAAGATCGTGCCGAAGCGAACGTAATGAGGCGTGACGGCGACTCCTTGGAACAAAAGACCGCCAGTGAGGGCAGCCGTATCGGTACCCGACGACGGATTGTTCTCGAAGTATTGTTCGAAACGGCCGACGGCAAATTCGTCCGTGACCTCAACCGCTTGGCTCGCGCCACCCGAGGGCGAGCTGAGTTCGCCGTTGAGAAGCACATCGAGATTGAGGCTGCTGACACCGCGGCTCGAGGGATCGTTATCGCGCGCCCACACTTCGACAACGTAGCTCTCGCCTACATTGACGGAGCTGAGCGAGGCGGGCAGCATCTGCACTTCGGGGGAGGGCAGAAACGGCAACCCGCCGATCTGCGTGGAACCGCCGGCTGTGACGATGTGGATCGAAACGCTACGCCCGTGCAAGGCATCGATCGCCGCCTGATCGAACCCTTGGCCGGCCGACCACGAGCCGAGCAATTCGTTCGTGTCGTTGCCGTTGGCGAATGGAATGTTGAAAAGCACGTTGGAACCGTCGCGAAGTTCCACAGCCTGCACGTTGTCGCTCGCATTCGACGGTGTTTTCGTGCCGTCGAAGTCGAATCCTTCGAGGCGCGTCAGGATGTAGTCGAGTCGGCGTTCGCCGTCGTCGACGATTTCGAGCCGGCCGACGCCTGATCCGCTATCCGATCGTGGATTCGCAACAAACACGTCGAAATCGCCTTCCGGTGTTTGCGAAGAGCGCACGACCAGTTCCACCTGCATTTCGCCGACGGCCTGCTCGACGACCGAGAGTTCGAAGACATCGTCGACCTCGCCGCCGTTGCCATCGGCAGCGGTAATGCGGATATCGAGATTGCCCACGTCGGCGGCGGTCGGCATGCCGGTTAAGGTTGCGCCGTCGAAGCTGAGCCACGAAGGCAACGGGCCGCCGTCGGCCCGCTGGGCCGAAAGTGTGAGACTGTCGTCGGGAGCATTGCCGTTCACATCGGGATCGCAAAAGGCCGCGGCCGGGATCATGTATTGAAACGCTTGATCGACAGTTGCCGCTTGATCGGCCAGCGCTTCGCACAACGCGGGAGCGTCGTTCACGCCGTGCACGGTGATCGTTACGGTCGCGATATCGGTAAAACCGAATTCATCGCTGAGCGTGTAGGTGAACGTATCTTCGATCGTTTCGCCGACCGATAAGGCATTGAGGTTGTCGGAACTGGTCGGATCGTAGAAAAACGAGCCATCGCTTTGAACCGTCACGTTGGCGCCCTGGGCGGTAATCGCCGCCGCACCGATGTTCAAGTCCGAACCGTTGACGGCCGTTACTAGATATGTGTCACCCGAAAACAGGTCCGGACCGGCGCCATTGTCGCCCGTGACGACATTCCCGCCCGTCAGCGGCGTATCCTCGTTGGTCGAAAAGATATCATCCGTCGCAAAGGAAAGGTGGATATTGACCGTTACCTGCGCCTGGCTCGTGGAGATTCCGTCGGACACCACATAGCTAAACGTATCCGATTCCCCCTCACTATTCTTGGCCGGCGTGTAAAGGATCATGGCGCCGTCGTCCGACACGCGAGCTGTTCCCAAAGCCGAGGCGCCAAACACGTTCAAGATAGTCAACGTCTCGCCCTCATCAGGCAAGAATGAATCGTTGGCAAGCACATCGAGTTCGAATTCGAGAGGGCTTCCTTCACCATCTTCGGCGTAACTTACGGACAAGACATCGTCATTGGCCGTAGGCGGATCGTTGAGCGCTAAAACGACAACCGTGACGGCCGCCGAATCTTGGGCGCCGCCGGAATCTTCCATCACGTAGGTAAACGTATCGGTTCCAAAGAAATTGGGCGGCGGCGTGTACAGCGCAAACAGCCCATCGTCATCCACGTCAACCTGGGCATTCGGCGTCGAAGTGCCAACGGAGACAACACGGAATGAACTTTTCTCCGACGCGGAATCGGGATCGGCGCGATCATTGCTCAAGACGTCGATCGCGTTGAAAAAAGTATCTTCGGTAACCGTGACCGAGTCGTCCTCCGCGATCGGCGGATCGTTTACGCCATGGATGCTGATCGTCACGGTTGATGTGTCGGTCGCACCTTCGGAATCGGAGATCGTATAGGTGAATACATCGACTGCCGAATCCGCTTCGAGCAGATCCTCAAATCTGCCGTTTGGATCATAGCTGAATGCGCCGTCGGATTGAACTATGAGCAGCGCGCCCGAGGGTAGCGCGAACACGTCGCCAATCAACGGCACTCCATTGACCTCGGTTACAACAAACGCATCGCCATCGGGATCGAACGCCGCGCCGTCGCAGGCGGCGTCGGAAAGGAAGTTGCCGGAAAGCGCCGTGTCTTCGTCGGTATCGAAAACACAAGCGAACGCAATTGGCGACATATTCTCGACCACCGCTTCGGTAATCGTTATGTTTACCGAGCCGGTCGTGGTTCCGCCCTGGCTGTCGGTCACCACGTATTCGAGCGTATCGGTGCCGCTGGTAACACCTGCATTGGGTGTGTAGATCAGATCGTTGCCCGAATTGCTTACGGCCACGCTACCGAAGGCCAGACCGTCGCTCGAAAACGAGGCGACACGCAGCGTGTCGCCGGTATCGGGATCGAAGTCGTTGAGCAACACGTCGAGCGAAAACGAGGCGCCCGACTGCGAAGCGTTCACATGCAACGTCGCTTCGTCGGCCGCGGCCGTCGGCGCGTCGTTCACGCCGTTCACAGCAAGGACGACGATCGCTTCGCTCTCGAATTCGCCGTCGCTCACTGTATAGAGGAAAGTCGAAATGGCCGAGTCGCCGTTCTGCAAGGCATTGAGAGATTCGGACGTGGTCGGATCGTAAGTGAACGTGCCGTTCGCATTGACCGTCATAGTCGAGCCGTCTTCGAGCACGAGCGGCTGGCCAACCGTGCCCAGCGTTCCGCTTTCGGTAAAGACCCCCTGGATGAAGAGCGTGTCGCTGTCGATGTCGGAATCCGCGCCGAAGCCGTTATCGGCAGTAATCAGGTTTCCGGTCGTGATTGCCGTGTCTTCGTCGGTTTCGAATTGGTCGTCCCGCGCTTCGTTCGGTTCATTCACGTTGCCGAGCGACACGGTGATCTGGGCCGAGGCCGAGAGCCCCAAGTCGGCACCGCCAAAATCGCTGACCGTTACAGCAAGCGTGAGCGTTGGCGACGACTCGAAATCAAGCATCTCCGAATTCGACACGGTCAGTTCGCCGGTTAACTCGTCAATGGCGAACGCGCCTTCGGCATTGCCGGCAGTGATCGCGAAACGCAGTTCCTCATCGGCTTCGCCGTTTTCGAGATCAAGGTCCGTGGCCACGACCGTGCCGACCACTGTTCCGGCCTCGCTCCCTTCGGGAATCGGGCCGAACGACTGATCCGCAATCTCCGGCGCGTTGTTACGGCTGACGAGAATCTCCTCGATCGTCGTGTTGCCGGCGGCATCCGCGACACGGACGGTAAAGTCGGTGTTGCCAAAGGGTATTTCAATATTCGAATACTGATACAAACCCTGCGGACGAAAGTCGGGGTTGTGTCGAAAGGTTTTCGTCGCAGCATCCGCAATTTCGGAATCCACAAAAATCGGACTGAGTACGTTAACGGCGGCGCCCGACTCCGTGATCACATTCAACGTGATGAAGGTCTCGGTCGTTATGAGATTCCCCATCGGCCCGGTACTCGAGCTAGACGCAAGCCCGAAGAAGTCGA
>JAGQOS010000436.1 GCA_020427265.1 Planctomycetales bacterium | reverse complement strand
AAAGTCGGCGTTTCTGCATGCCGACGGCCGCATAGGTCCACTCGGCGCCTTCCATATCATCGATCGATACAAAGGTTGGTTCGCCACCCATGGTCAAGCGCACATCGCCGGCATGCAGGCGCTCGTCGACCTGCCTGCCGAGGTCGTCGATTCTCAGCCACTGCGCATCGGTGTAAGGTTTGGTCACGCGAGGATCTTCACGAATCCGCGTGACCGACATCGCAAAATCGAAGGCTACTTCGGACTCCTCGACCGCCCCGGTGATTGGCGCCGCGGTCATCGGGTCGGCCGTGGCGGCCAGCGGAATGTGGCCTTCGCCCGCCAGCATGCCGGAAGTCGGATCGAGGCCAATCCAACCGGCACCGGGCAAGTAGACTTCCGCCCAGGCATGCAAATCGGTGAAGTCGGCCTCGGGCCCCGAGGGCCCATCGAGCGATTTGACATCGGGTGCGAGTTGAATGAGATATCCCGATACGAATCGCGCCGCCAATCCCACGTTCCGTAGTAACTGGACCAGCAACCACGCGCTGTCGCGACAGGAACCGCTTCTGCGCGTGAGCGTCTCCTCGGGCTTTTGCACACCGGGTTCCAGGCGAATGAGATATCGGATTTCCTGTTGCAGACGCCGGTTCAGATCCACGAGAAAATCCACCGAGCGACGCTTGCTCTGATCGACAGTCGCCAGAAATTCGGTAAATTTAGCGCCCTTCGGCAGGACCTCCAAAAACGGACGAAGCTCGCGCGCCAGCATGTCGTCGTAGCAAAAAGGAAATTCTTCGGCAGACTCTTCCACGAAAAACTCGAACGGATTAATCACGGTCATTTCCGCGATCAGATCAACTTCGATCGTCAGCTCGCGTGTCTTCTTGGGAAAGACAAACCTCGCCTGAAAATTGCCGTAAGGATCTTGCTGCCAATTGACGAAGTGTTCGTCGGGAATGGCGCTTAGCGAGTAGCTGTGTACCGGCGTACGTGCGTGCGCTGCCGGTCGCAGACGCACCACTTGCGGGCCAAGCGACACCGATCGGTCGTACTTGTAGCTAGTCCGGTGATTGAGCGCAACGTGAATGGACATCTAGACAGGCTCGCAGAGAAAAGGAAAGTATCGACCAATCGGTTTTGAAGGGGCAACTTCGTTACGATTGGGTCTGAAATTGCCGCTGCTGCGCATCCACAGGGCGCGTGGCAAAGAACGTGTCGTGAATTGCGTTGCCGACATCGTTAAGCCGGGATTGAAAGTGATCCACAAACTCATGGACGCCGTTGTCGATGATCGAGTCGACATCGGCATAGGCCAGATCGGCGCGCAGTCGACCCAAAAGCTGTTCCGCCAGGTTGCTATAGCTTCCCGTCGGCGAATCGGAAATCCGGTGCAGCGATTCGTTGGCGCGGTCGATGCAGAACCGGGCGGCCCGGGGAAAGTCCTGGTCGAGAATCAGGAACTCCACTACACGATGGATTGTAATCGCATGGTAACGCTTGCGATACATCTCGAATCCGCCCACGGCACGCAAGACTTCCGACCACTGCAAGTCATCGATCGTCGTGCCTACGTCTTGCACGGTGGGCAAGAGAGTGAAGTATTTCACGTCGAGTATGCGGCTGGTCTTGTCGGCGCGTTCCAGGCGGCGCCCCAGGTCGGCGAAGTGCCATCCTTCGTTGTGCGACATCGTGCCATCGAGGATCCCGTTGAACAGATGACTGTGCTGCCGGATGACTCGAAAAAATTCTGAGGGCGAGGCCATCAGCGGCGCGTTGGCCGAATCGCGCACGAAGTGATAGGCTTCGTTCAATTGCTCCCATGCTTCCGAGGAGATCGCCTCGCGCACTGTACGGGCGTTTTCCCGCGCCTTGGCCAGACAGGCCAGAATCGAGCTCGGGTAGTCTTGGTCGAACGCCAGGAAGCGAATCGCGTTTTCCTGATTGGCCACGCCGTAATGCTCGGCAAAGATTTCTTCGTCGCCTGTTGCGTTGATCAATGGCTCCCATTGCGGGCGACTTCCAACGGGCTCGTCCAAAATGAGATTCAGGGTTACATCGATGAAACGAGCGAGATTTTCCGCACGCTCCACGTAACGCGACAACCAATAAATGGATTCGGCAACTCGGCTCAACATGATGGGACTCGCTAAAGGTGATTTGTTTTCGAGGACCAGGCGGTAGGTTTGTCTTGATGAGTGGTTCGTGGTTACCAGTATCAAGTGCTTGGAGCTTACAATGCGGATTCTGAATCGGCCGTCTCTTCGCCACTGGCGGCGACTACCCACGTGTCTTTGCTGCCGCCTCCTTGTGATGAGTTGACGACAAGCGAACCTCGCCGCAACGCCACGCGCGTCAATCCGCCTGGAAGCACCCAAATGTCTTCGCCGTAGAGAATAAATGGCCGCAAATCCACATGGCGACCTTCGAAATGATCTCCGACAAGCGTCGGCACGCGCGAGAGCGAGAGCGTGGGCTGAGCGATGTAATTGCGCGGGTTTTCGCGGATCAACGTTGCGAATTGGTCGCGCTGCTCCGGGGTGGCGTGCGGACCAATCAACATGCCGTAGCCGCCCGCCTCGTTGGCTGCTTTCACGACCAGCTCGTCGAGATGCGCCAGAACATAGTCGCGATCTTCCTGCCGCTGACACACGTAGGTTGGCACATTGGGAAGAATTACTTCTTCGCCAAGGTAATACCGGATCATATCCGGAACGAAGGCATAGATGACTTTGTCGTCCGCAATGCCAGTTCCAGGTGCATTGACCAAGGCTACTCGCCCTTGTCGATAGACTTCCATGAGGCCGGGAACGCCCAGCACGGAATCGGCCCGAAACGCCTCCGGATCCAAGAAGTTGTCGTCGATGCGGCGATAGATCACGTCGACGCGACGAAAACCATTCGTCGTCCGCATGTGCACAAACCCATTCTGCACAACCAGGTCGCGCCCCTCGACCAATTCGATGCCCATCTGCTGCGCTAGGAACGAATGTTCGTAATAAGCCGAGTTGTAGATACCCGGTGTAAGCACGACAATGGTTGGATCGCTGATGTGGTCCGGTGCGAGTTGGGACAGCGTTTCGTACAGGCGGCTCGGATAGTCGATCACCGGCCGCACCCGCGAGGCGGCGAATAGCTGCGGGAAGCTTCGCTTCATCAACTGCCGGTTCTGCAACACGTAAGAAACACCCGAGGGACAACGAAGGTTGTCTTCAAGCACATAGATCTGACCGTCGCGATGGCGAATCAGATCGGTGCCGGTAATATGGCACCAAATGCCGCGCGGCGGATTGAGGCCGTGGCATGGCTCTCGCAACGACTGCGCCGATTCAATTAGTTCGGCCGGTACGATTCCCGCGCGGACGATTTCTTGTTCGTGATAAACATCGTTGATAAAGAGATTGATGGCGCGAATGCGCTGTTTGAGACCCGCCTCGATCCGCGACCATTCTTCAGCCTCGATAACGCGGGGAACGAGATCGAACGGAAAGATCTTTTCCGTTCCTTCCTTCTCGCCGTAAACGGCGAAAGTAATACCCATGCGCAACAGCGCGCGATCGATCGACTCTTGGCGCTGACGCAGTTCGTCGGGCGCGAGCGAATTGATTGCTTCCACGAGCAGCCGAGCACCTGGCCAGGCTTCGCCGCGCGAATCGATAATCTCGTCGTAGAACGACTCGGTATCGTAATCGGTGAACGTAGGTCGATTGAATTGCGTCATGTGGGTATCCCCGTATCGAACGCGGACACCGCCTGGAAACGCTCTGCGTTTTCTGAACGCGTTCGAACCATAACTGACTGCGGCTGCGGAACTATATCCGCAACGTGTCGCCGGTTCGCCGGAGAAAATACAGCAACGTTCGTCCTTGGATCATTCAAGTTCTCTCAATGGCGGCCGTCGACCCTGGCGCGCAGGCGCACCGCCGTCTTTTGAGTCATGTCTCGCGCGGTCTCATATTTTCCGCCGCGGCTGGCGATTCTTGCCCGCCCAATTGGCAAGAGCAACCCACGGTGCGATACACGCGCAAGTGTAAATGACTGCAGCCATTGTTATCCGAGACATCGGCTGACGCAAGACACTACATTTGGGGTGCACCAGTTCCTGCGTATCGACGGGCAAGCGCCGCTAGCACGTACGCCGCTGCTCGAGCGGCGGTTGACGCGGAAGTTTCTAAGAACGCGAAAGCACGCCCAAACCGCGACGAGGCTAGTAGAA
>JAGQOS010000435.1 GCA_020427265.1 Planctomycetales bacterium | reverse complement strand
GAGATGGTTTCCGAGTAGACGTTTTTCTCGCGATCGCGATAGTTGCGCGACGCAGCGCGACGTGCTATAATCCTGCTTTTCGCCGCAACCTCTATTTATTCGCCAGGAAATCGTCATCATGGATGAACCGAGAAACACGATTCTCAACGTCGATTGTATTGCCGGCATGAACAGCTTGCGAGCCGGCAGCGTTGATCTCGTGTTTGCCGATCCTCCGTTCAATATCGGCTACGATTACGACGTCTACGAGGACAAGCTCGAAGCCGACAAGTACGTGGCCTGGTCGCACGATTGGATTGCGGCCGTGCACCGTGTGTTGAAGGACGACGGCACATTTTGGTTGGCGATCGGCGATGAATACGCGGCGGAACTCAAGGTCGAAAGCCGCAAGATCGGCTTTCACTGCCGCAGTTGGGTTGTCTGGTACTACACGTTCGGCGTGAACTGCAAGTACAAGTTCACACGATCGCACGCCCATCTGTTTTACTTCGTCAAAAACCCGAAGCTGTTTACCTTCTTGGGAGACGACTTGGAGAATCGAATTCCTTCGGCGCGGCAGCTCGTGTACAACGATCGGCGCGCGAATCCACAAGGACGCCTGCCCGACGACACCTGGATCATCCGGCCCGCGAATGCGGTCAACGTCATCGAGGAAGAAGCCGCAAGCGTCGCCGAGCCGGCGGCCGCCGAGCCGGCAGGCGATACCTGGACGTTGCGCCCGCAGGATCTCGATCGCTGTTTTCGCGCCGATGAAGACACCTGGTATTTCCCGCGTGTGGCCGGCACATTCAAAGAGCGGGCCGGGTTTCATGGCTGTCAAATGCCCGAACAATTGCTCGGACGCATCATTCGCACCTGCTCGCATCAAGGCGAATTGGTGCTCGATCCGTTTGCGGGCAGTGCTACCACACTGGCCGTCGCCAAGAAACTAAAGCGAGACTATCTGGGATTCGACCTTTCGGCGGACTATGTGCGGCACGGGCTCGCGCGGCTCGATTCGGTTCGTCCGGGCCAACAGCTCGACGGAGCACCCGAACCGACGATGAGCGCGCCGAAAACCGCCGATCGCGTGGCGCGACAACAGCCGAGAAAGAGCAACAAGGCGGTTCGGAAGCGGTCGAAGGCTAGCGCCGAGGCGATTGTCGACTGACACTTGCTTCGCCGCGCCGATCGTCACGCAAACTCCTGCGTCGTTGGTTTAATCACCATTTCTGAAACGTGGGCGCGCGGCGGCATCTTGGCGATCATCACGATCGCCGCGGCCACGTCTTCCGGTTGCAGGATCTGCGCCCGATGCTCGGGGCCCGGCGGGTTGGCGCGCAGGTCGAGAATGGGCGTGTTCACTTCGCCAGGATAGATGTTCGAGATGCGCACGCCGCTGTGCGCGAGTTCCAGGCCCACGGCCGTCCCTAGCGCGGTTTGGGCGAATTTCGCCGCGCTATAGGCCACGCCGCCCAGTTGCGAAGCGCGCTTGCCGGATATCGACGAGATGTTCACGATCAGCCCGTCGCGCCGCGTGCGCATCGCAGGCAGCACGGCGGAAATCACATTGAACGCTCCGGTGGCGTTGGTCGCCAGCACGCGATCCCAACCCTCGGGCGTGAGCACGTCGATGGTCCGTTCCGGCACATTGATGCCGGCGCAATGAACGAGGACGTCGATGCGGCCGAGCGTTGCTTCGGCCCATTCGACGAGCGCCGCGACCGAATCTCGCTGCGTCACGTCGACCGGATGGCAGGCGATAACCGGTTCGCCGGCATAGGCATCGGCGACTTCCTGGAGCTTGTCGGCGCGCCGGCCGGCAATCGCCACGCGCGCCCCCTCGGCGGCCAAGGCTGCGGCCGCCCCGCGGCCGATTCCCGTACCTCCGCCGACGACTAAAACGGTCTTTTCCTTCAGGCTGTTCACCGCAACTCCTCGATTCAAGACGGAAAAGGAACCGCTTCTCGGCCCCCCAGGTTGCTTACGTGCCTGAATTCTCGAATAATGGATCAACCATGTCCAGTCGCAGCTCACCGATCGACGGTCAGATCCAAATTGTCACGCCGGAGAACATTGCGTTCGAGTACCGGCTGGCCGGACCGTTTGTGCGTTTGCCGGCGTATTTGCTCGACAAACTGTTGCAATTCGCCTGCATTTTTGTGCTCGGCATGGTGTTGATGTTCACGCTCGGGTCGATGGGCATGCCCGGTCTGGGCATGGGAACGACCTTCATTTTCACCTTCGTGTTGAACTGGTTCTACGGCGGGCTCTTCGAAACCTTCTGGAACGGCCAGACACCGGGCAAGCGGGCGATGGGAATTCGGGTCGTAACGACCGATGGGCAGCCAATCACGGCCATTCAGGCGGTGCTGCGAAATTTTCTGCGGCTGGTCGACGGGTTGCCGATGGCGGCCGGCAGCGTGCTACCGCTGTTTCAGTTTGGGCTGATCTGTTGCCTGCTCAATCGCCGCTTTCAGCGGCTGGGCGACATCGCGTGCGGCACGATGGTGATCTACGAAATGCACCATGGGCTGCGCGGCTTGTCGCGAGTAGACGAGCCGCTCGTGCGGCAGCTTGCCGCGGCGATTCCACCGGCCTTTCCCGTCGATCGCAATCTGGCCCGAGCGTTGTCGAAATATGTCGATCGGCGCCGCTTCTTCTCGCCCGCGCGCCGCGCCGAAATCGCCCGGCATGTAGCACAGCCGCTCTGCGAACGATTTGGCCTGCCGCCGAACACCAGTGGCGATGCATTGCTGTGCGCCCTGTACAATCGCTCGTTCATCACCGAAATGCCGGAGGAGGAACGTCGCGACGACGCGCCGGAAAAGAATCCGTTCTTGTTCAACAACGCAAAGCCGACCGCGCTGGTCGACGGCAGTTTCGACTGGTCGCCCGAGGAGACCGCAGCGAAATGAAAGCGGCCGAACTACTCGAATCGCGCAAGAATAACTGGCGCGAATTGGATCAGCTCTGCTCGAAGATGGAGCAGCGTCGCTATCGCAAGTCGACGGCCGAGAGCGTCTCGCGCTTCGCGGCCTTGTACCGCGCCGCCTGCGCCGATCTGGCTTTGGCCGACGCCTATCATCTGCCGCCGGGCACGGTGCATTATCTGCATCAACTCGTGGGCCGCGCGCATAACCAGTTGTATCGCAGCCGGTTGTTCAATTTTCACGCCTGGGGCGAGGAGATGTTTCGCCGCCTGCCGCAACGGCTCTTTTGCGACAATGCCCTGCGGCTCTCGTTTTGTGTCTTTTGGGGCATCTTCCTGATCTCGATGTATTTGGCCTCCGACTATTCACCCGTACCCGATTTTGCGGAAGCGGTCGCCGGCAAAGAGACCCTCGAGCAAATGGAATTGATGTACGAAGAGCCGATTTCGAGCAATAATCGCGGTGCCGAGATGTTCGGCTTTATGGCCGGGTTTTACGTTTGGAACAACGCCGGCATCGGGCTGCGTTGCTTCGCGGCGGGATTGGTCTATGGCGTGGGCGGGCTCTTCGCGCTGGTATTCAACGCGGCGCTGCTCGGCACAATTTTCGGTCACATGACCACCGTGTCGATGAGCGACAATTTCTTTCACTTCGTTACGGCCCACGGGCCGTTCGAGTTGACAGCCGTTGTACTTTCAGCCGCCGCGGGCATGCGGCTGGGATTCTCCCTGGTCGATACCGGCGGGCTGCGGCGAGGCGACTCCCTGCGGAAAGCGGCCGGCGAAGCGATGCCAACAGCCATGGCGGCCGTGATCTTGTTTATTCTTGCCGCGGGAATCGAGGGATTCATTTCACCCTCTCCCCTGCCCTACTCCGTGAAGGCGGCCGTGTTCGGCATTTCGTGCGCGTTGTTGCTGTTCTATTTCGTATTGCTGGGTCTCCCGCGGGTCGACGATGAACTTGGATAATCAGCGCATCGCGATCCGCGAACGCGGGATCTTCGAGATCATGGATCTCGCTTTGCATGTGCTGCGCGCCCAAGTGTGGGAATTGGTGTTTGCCATGGTCCTTCCCGCCACAGGAATGATCTTCCTGAGCCATTATCTGTTGGCCGACACGCTGGCCGACGAGCTTGAGACGGAAGACTACATGGCGGCGGAGTACTTCTACTATTTGCTGGTTTACACGGCGATCGGCACGCCGATTGTCACGGCGCCGGCCACGGTTTTGTTGGGACGCGCCACGTTTGGTGAAACGACCAGCCCGTTGCAGCTACTGCGCGACCTGCTGCGTTGTTCTCCCCAATTCATCCTGTTCCAAGTGCTCGGCCGCGCGGC
>JAGQOS010000434.1 GCA_020427265.1 Planctomycetales bacterium | reverse complement strand
CCAAGGAACAGGTGCGCAAGTGCCTGGAAGATTGGAGCAAAGGCGACAACGGCATTCTCGATCTGTCTCAGGCGCATCGATTGAAGCGCGGCACCGGCTGGCTGATTCCGCCGGGCGTGTTGCACGCGCCGGGTTCGCTGTGCACGTATGAACCGCAATGGGGCAGCGACGTGTTCGGAATGTTCCAATCGCTGGTCGAAGGCCGCGAAGTGCCCTGGGCGCTGTTGGTCAAGGACATGCCGGAAGAGAAGCACCAGGACCTCGACTTCATCATCGGCCAGCTCGACTGGGATAAGAATGTCGATACGCACTTCAAGGAGTCGAACTACCTGGAACCGATCGTCGACACATCGCGCAGCGGCGACGGCTACACAGACCGGTGGATTACCTACGGCACGGTCGATGGCGAGCAGCTTTTCAGCGCCAAGGAACTGACCGTGGAGCCCGGCGCGAAGTGCACGTTGCAGGATCCGGGCGCAAGCGGTTGGATTACCGTGCAGGGCACCGGCCGCATCGGCAAGCTCGGGCTCGAGACACCAGCCATGATTCGCTTTGGCGAACGCACGAGTGACGAAGTGTTCATCACGCGCCAGGCGGCCACCGCTGGCGTGGAAGTGGAAAACACGGGAACCGAGCCGCTGGTAAGCCTGCGGTACTTCGGGCCGGACGTGCATGCGAACTTGCCGAAGATTGGCGACGCCCGCAAATAGCCTGGCCGCGTCGGCGCGCCGACGCGTTGAAAAACAACCGTCTCTACATCACGCTCAACGCGAGGTAACTGCATGTCTCACACACTACCGAAACTTCACAACGCCATGTGGCCCGGGCTTGTCGGCAAGGGCACGGACGAAGGCCAGGAGCCGCCGATCAGCCTGGAGCGGATGCTCGAACTGACGGCCAGCGCCGAAGTGAACGGGCAGAAGTTCGACGGGATCGATTACTTCTTGTTCCTGCCGCATACCGACCCCAACGCCAGCGACGACGAACTGAAGAAAATTGCCGACCTGATTCAAGGCCATGGCTTCAGCATCGGTTCGCTCGTGGCGCCGGTCTGGCCGGGTACGGTGGGCGATTCGGCGATGGGCGATACGGAGCAGCGCGAAAAGTTTCTCAGCGCCGTGAAGATGGCCTGCCGCATCGCCGGCGTGTTCAACGAGCACGGCGTGCGCAAGTACGGCGTGATTCGTATCGATTCGGCCGAGTTTGGCGTGGAGAAGTGGCGCGAGAATCCCCAAGCCAATACGGCACAGATCGCCAACACGTTTAAGGAAGCCGCCAAGATCGCCGCCGATCATGGCGAGCGCCTGGCCGCCGAAGGCGAAATCTGCTGGGCTGGCATGCACAGTTGGAAAGACATGCTCGACTTGCTCGAAGCGGTCGGCATGCCCGAAACGCTCGGATTCCAAGCCGACATGGCGCATACCTATTTGTACTTGATGGGTTACAACGCGCCGGAGCACGCCCTGCTGCAACCCGGTTACAGCGAAGAAGAGTTCTACGCGGCCTATGAGCAGATGGTCGACAAGCTGCGTCCCTGGACGATCGATTTCCACATCGCGCAGAACGACGGCGAAGTGCACGGCGCTGGCTCGCACGACAAGACCGGCAAGCATTGCCGCGCCGACGACCCGAACGGCAAGCTCGACATCGTCAAGTGCGCCAGCTACTGGCTCAAGGACGCCCCGTCGCGCGGCATCCAACACATCTGCTGGGACGGCTGCATGTTCCCCAACTCCGTGCTCGAAGATCAATCGACCTGGAATACGATTCTCGACGTGATGCTCAAAGTGCGTGACGCTCACGGGTGGAGTTGAGGAATTCGGAAACAGGACAAAGATTTGCTAACCGCCAAGACCGCCAAGGTCGCCAAGACGGATGAACGAGCCATCCAAAGAAGTTGACGAATTGGCGCGATTCGTGATTGGAGCGGCGATCGAAGTTCATCAAGTGCTGGGAGCAGGGTTCTTGGAGAGCGTGTATGAAAACGCGCTGGCGATCGAGTTGAAGCTGAGAAAGATCGAGTTCGAACGCCAATGCCCTGTTCATCTTGAGTACAAGGGAAAGGCGGTCGGCGAAGCGAGGCTCGACTTTCTCGTTGGCAAACGCTTGATTGTGGAATTGAAGGCTGTCGACGACATCGCTCCGATTCATCACGCCCAAGTCATCAACTACTTGCGAGCAACTAAACTCGAACTCGGCTTATTGATTAATTTCAATGTGCCACTTCTCAAACAAGGAATTCATCGAATCGTTCTAACCGAGAACATCTAATTTGCATGCCTTGGCGTCCTTGGCGTCCTTGGCGGTTCAAACAAAGGAATCACCAACATGAGCAAGTCTCTCAACATCGGCCTGGTTGGCTATGGCTTTATGGGCCGCACGCACTCGAACGGTTACAAGCGGGCCAACGACTTTTTTGATCTGGAATACCGCCCCGTTCTCAAAGCGGTTTGCGGGCGCAACGCCGATAACGCCAAGGCGTTCGCCGACAAGTGGCAGTACGAGTCGTTCGAGACCGACTGGAAAAAGCTCGTCGAGCGCGACGATATCGACGCCATCGACATTTGCACGCCTAACAACACTCATGCCGAAATCGCCATCGCCGCGGCCAAGGCCGGCAAGATGGTGCTTTGCGAAAAGCCGCTCTCGATGAACACGGCCGAAGGCGAAGAGATGGTCAAAGTGGCCGAAGAGGCAGGCGTGAAAACAACCGTTTGGTACAACTACCGCCGCGTGCCGGCCGTAACGTTGGCCAAGCAACTGATCGACGAAGGCCGGCTCGGCAAGATCTTCCATTACCGCGCCAACTTCCTGCAAGACTGGACCATCAATGCCGACTTGCCCCAGGGCGGTGCGGCGCTGTGGCGATTAGACGCAGCCGCAGCCGGCAGCGGCGTGACCGGCGACTTGCTCGCGCACTGCATCGATACGGCGATCTGGCTCAACGGCGGCATCAAAGATGTAAACGCCATGACCGAAACGTTTATCAAGGAGCGGCAGCACAACCTCACCGGCAAGGTGGAAAAGGTCAGCATCGACGACGCCTGCGCGTTCCTTTGCCACTTCTCCAACGGTTCGCTCGGCCTGTTCGAATCGACGCGCTACGCCCGCGGCCACAAGGCGCTCTACACGTTTGAAATCAATGGCGAGCATGCTTCCATCAAATGGGACCTGCACGACCTGCATCGGCTCGAATACTTCGACCACCGCGACGATTCGCTCATCCGCGGCTGGCACGATGTGCATGTGACCGATGGCGACATGCCCTACATGGGCAACTGGTGGGTGCCGGGTCTGCAGATCGGCTACGAACACACGTTCGTGCATCAAGTGGCCGATTTCCTCAAAGACCTTGAAACCGGCGCGGTCACGCAGCCCGACTTCCGCACGGCGCTCGAAACACAAAAGGTCTGCGACGCGGTGCTCAACAGCGCCGCTAATCGGCAATGGACCGAAGTGGGCTAAAGGCCCACGGCTCAGCAAACCAGCGAACGCCACAATTCCAATTGCTGGGCGAGCGGTAAGTAAGCGAATAGATAACCCAAATCATGCGCTGAAACTGCGCGCCAGCACCGGCCGCTATTCGCTCTTCAAATCGAAGTTAAACGGCTCGCTGTTCTCCGACACGCTCACGCGCAACTCGGTGTTGAGGTTGTAGCGCGCGGGAACACGTTCGGGGGTCTCGGGAATGGGTGGAACAGCGTCGGGCTTGCCTTCGACATAGGTCGTGATCCGCACTTCGTACTCGCCTGGAATGAGGCCCGAATCGTTGGAGCCACGCACCATTTCGTAATGGCCGGCACTGTCGGTCTTCGCGAACCCCGGGCTACCCTGCTCGCCGCGAGGCACAAATGTCAAAAACGCGTCGGGCAGCGGCTGCCCGTCGAGCGTAACCGTGCCGATCGCCGGTTCGACATTCTCGCCACAACCGGCAAGGACCATCAGTGCTGAAACCAGAACAGCAACACGGCAACGAACGAAATCAGCCTGCATCAGCGAAAACTCCGCGAGTGGAGGACCGTATCCATCGATTTATCAAGAGGTAACTCCGACTAGTTCATTCCGGTGGAAGTTGTGACAAGGTCTGCTTCATTTTTTACTCGTGCGCAACTCAGTTTGCAAATCCGCAGCAAATGCGATAGCCTAACAGGGCTTCACAACTTGTTCTCGATCTTGTCCACGCAATTTACAGCGCCTCATGCTCGCGTCACGTTCTGGCCGACGTCGCGGTTTCAGCTATGTAGGGATTCGTCAAGTCTTT
>JAGQOS010000433.1 GCA_020427265.1 Planctomycetales bacterium | reverse complement strand
ATTTCCATCGGCGCTCGAAACAATGCGCGACGGCGGCACGCGCCTACACGGCGTGTATCGCGCACCCTCGCAGGCGAGACAGGCGATTGTGGAACTTTCCTATCGCTGGGCGGCGCATGGGCGGGTCGAATGGTCGGACATTGAGTTCGCGAAGGCGATGGCGCCGCCGCCGCGTGTCGTGCGATTGGCGGCCATACACTTGCGCCCGCACGAGGGGACTTTGGCAGCCGAGAAATGCCAACAGTTCGCGCCGCTCATCGCCGTTGCGGCCGAGCAGAGAGCCGACCTGGTCGTGCTTCCCGAAACTCTCACCTACTATCGCAGTGGGCGCTCTTACGCCGACGTTGCGGAACCGGTTCCGGGACCTTCGACGGAGTATTTTGGTCAACTGGCCCGCCGTCATCGACTGCATCTCGTAGCGGGTCTGCTCGAACGCGACGAACATCTCGTCTACAACGTCGCCGTTTTGATCGGACCTGATGGAACGCTGATCGGCAAGTATCGCAAGGTATGTCTGCCGCGAGGCGAAATCGAAGGCGGCATTGCACCGGGCAACGATTACCCGGTATTCGAAACGTCGATTGGCAAGATTGGCATGATGGTCTGCTACGACGGGTTCTTTCCGGAAGTGGCGCGCGAGCTGAGCAATCGCGGGGCCGAGATCATTGCCTGGCCGGTTTGGGGATGCAATCCGCTTTTGGCGCAGGCGCGTGCGTGCGAAAACCACATCTTTCTAATCAGCAGCACGTATACCGACACTTCGGCCCAGTGGATGCGCACGGCCGTGTACGGTCGCGATGGCCGAGCGCTCGCCGCCGCCGATTCGTGGGGAACCATCGCGCTAGCGGAAGTCGATTTGGCGAAGCCGTTGTACTGGCATAGCCTAAGCGATTTCAAGGCTCAACTTCCAAGTCATCGGCCACCGTCACTTGGTTCTGAACCAGCCGGCAAGCACTAGCGCACGGCATTTCATGGCAACTCGAGTTCCGCGCGCAACCAGGCGAGCGATTCGTTTTGCCAGGCATCCCACATTGGTCCCTGGTAGCCATTGAGGCCATGGCCACCGCGCGGAAGCTCCAGGTACTTGCTCGTGACTCCGTGGGCTTGCAACGCCTGGTACATGGCCCGGCTGTTCTCGGGAACGACGACACGATCGTCGGCCGCGTGCGCCAGGAACGTAGGAGGCGTGTCCTTCGTGACCTGGATCTCGTTGGAGAACAGCTTCACGTTTTCGGCCGTAGGTTCTGTGCCCAGCAAATTGCGTTTCGAACCCCCATGGGTCAATTCACCCATCGAGATCACCGGGTAGATCAGAATCATGAAGTCGGGGCGGCAGCTCGCGCGGTCGATCGGATCTTCCGCTTGGGGACTGCCGGCGTCGAAATGCGTGCCAGCCGTCGATGCCAAGTGCCCACCCGCCGAAAAGCCCATGATGCCGATACGCGTGGGATCGAGCTTCCACGCTTGGGCCTGGGAACGGGTGATGCGGATCGCCCGCTGCGCGTCGCGCAGCGGCACAAAGGGGCGACCGCTTGGCAACTCGTATTCCAACACAATGCCGGCAATGCCATGGTCGTTCAACCAGCTTGCGATTCCGTGCCCTTCGGCTCCCGTGACGAGACCCCCGTAGCCGCCGCCTGGACAAATGACAACCGCGGCGCCGTTGCCCTTGTCGGCCAAGTGAACCGTGATTGTGCCTTTACTTTCCGGATTCTGTTCCGAGCGCAGCGAAATTCGTTCCGGCTCTCCATTTGCTTCGGCCGCGCGGGCATGCGACAAGCCTAGGACGACGAGCAACGCGAGCGACGACGCGGTGCATTTCCAAAGTGAGCGCACGAGAAAGAATTCGCTTGGCATCGGTTGATTTCTCCGGTTAGATGGTGCCGCGCCGTAGACGTGTCAAGAAGCGACCTCGGACGGTTACGATGACGGCTTCACTTCGATCCGAATGCGCCGGTATTCCATTTGGCCGCGGTCGCCTTCAAGGCCGATCGGTCCTGTTTCAGGCAGCTCGAAAGCCTCTTCGAGCACTTCGCCATTACACGTGCAATGGGCCTTTGTGCCGCGGACCGTAATGACCAGTTCGTTCCAGTCTTGAGGTCGATACTTCTTCAATTCCGTGTAGGGGCCGGCGAGCAGGTAGTCGCGGCATTGCAGTTGTTTGCCGCGGATGAAAACACCGCTATCGGCGTTGGGGGTGGCGCGGAACTCGAGCTTGAGTACGAAATCCTGGCCGAAGTCTCGTGTCGTCCAGAGTTGCTGAATCCGCCTTCCCTCTGCGGGTGTAGTCACGACCAGGCGACCGTTGATCGCGACATACCGCCCGTCGTTGCTCGATGTCTTGCCATCGAAGGCGATGTCCTCTGGCACGGTGGGTCGAGCAGGTCCTCGCGATTTTCCGTTCGATCCCGGCGAGGCATGGAATCCCCAACCTGTCAGATCTTTGCCGTTAAACAGACTGATCGCACCGGGTTCGAGTTGGAAGTCGTCGGGTTCGGTTTCGAGGTACCCGAGTGTCGCCAAAATGGGTCGCAAAGCGGCGGCCCACTTAGCGTAACCGGCTTTGTTCGGGTGCAACAGGTCGGGGAATTCTTCTTGCTTGGCGTCGCCGTTCTCGTTGGCGAAAAGCAGCCACGTATCGAGCACGATGATTTGCGGATCGCCATGCACGGCTGCAGCGTAAAGCTCGTTGATGCGTTTAATCTTGTCGGTCGGGCGGCTCTTCTTTTCCGAGCTGGGGAACACGTTGCACAAGACGATTGGCATTTTGGCGTTGTGTTTCTTCAGCGCCGCCAGGATCAGTTCGAGATTGGCGGCGATCGTTTCCGGTTCGGCCTTTTCCTCCAGATCGTTGGTTCCCATCAGCATAACGACGGCGCGCGGGTGCAAAGCTAGAACATCTTCGTCCAGTCGAATGAGCATGCCGCGCGTTGTGTCGCCGCTGATGCCACGATTCGCGACTTTCAAACTGCCGAAGCTGCCGCCAAGATCGTCGCCCCAGCCCTGCGTGATCGAGTCGCCGAGAAACACGACCGCGCCCTGGTCTTGTTCCACCTGTTGCGCCCAGCGGCTCCGCTTGGCCTGCCAAAGGTTGCGGAACCAGTCGTAGCGGCGTATGGGGCCGGAGCCGGGCAAGCCCTCGTCGGAGGCGGGAATCGCATAATCGCCGCCGCCATTCCCCTGGCGTTGCGCGGCGAGCGGCCATGAGTAGGTGACTAGCAGCATCCCAATCAAGGCGTGGACAATTGACCGCTTTTGCATGCTTTGCGTCTCCCGGAAAGTGAGTATGGTCCTGAAAAATCGATTCATCGATCGACGTATTGTAGTTACTCGCTCGCGCGAATGCACATCGGCCATCAGTTCGGTTATACTGTTGGCGGCTCGCCCCCCGAGCGGTGAGCCCGTCCCAATTTTCCCGGGGCGCAACTGGGGCGCCAATCACCAAGGAGTTACTTTCCGATGCGAAAAGCCATATTACTGTCCGCCCTGTTGCTCCTGCCCGCCTGGTGCCGAGCCGATGAGCCGAAGCAACTGTTGAATTTGCCGTATGGCACGCACGAGCGCCAGGTGCTCGATTTCTACCAGGCCAAATCCGACACGCCCACGCCGGTCGTGTTTTACATCCACGGCGGCGGTTGGCGAGGTGGCGACAAGAAGACGAACCCGCAAGCATTTCTCGACAAGGGCATCTCGGTAGTCGCTATCAACTATCGCTATGTGCAAATTGCCGTGGAGCAAAAAATAGAACCGCCTGTAAAAGCGCCGCTGCACGACGCGGCCCGCGCGCTGCAATTTGTCCGTTCGAAAGCTGCCGAATGGAACTTGGACAAAAAACGCATCGGCGCCACCGGCGGATCGGCTGGCGCGTGTTCCTCGCTGTGGCTCGCATTTCGCGACGACCTAGCCGACCCCGATAGCGACGATCCCATCGCGCGCGAGTCGACACGCCTGTATTGTGCCGCCGTCAATGGCGCCCAGGTGTCGCTCGATCCGAAAGAATTGCGCGAATGGATGCCGAACTACCGCTATGGGGCGCATGCCTTTGGCCTGGCGGGTTTTCAAGAGCTTTACGATCAGCGAGCGCAAGTTCTTCCTTGGATTCAGGAGTACTCGCCCATCGAACATGTCTCGAAGGACGATCCCCCCATCGCACTTTTTTATGGCGGCGAGGTTCCTGTTGTGGGCGCTTCGCCCAAAGATCCAACCCACGCGGGCATTATGGGTGTGAAACTGGCGGAGCGGCTGAAGGAAAACGGCATCGA
>JAGQOS010000432.1 GCA_020427265.1 Planctomycetales bacterium | reverse complement strand
CCGCGTTGCGCCTTCCTGCTTGGCTCGAAACTGTCGCCCTCTTACACGCACGCTTGCCAGCGTCGTTCTCCTGGGAACCGTCCTGTTCGGTGCGAATCCTCGCTCAGCGGTGGCAGCCTACTACGATCAAATCGTCTTGGGTGACGGACCATTGGCCTACTATCAGCTAGGCGACGCCGGCCCCGCGGCTCTCGACTCGGCCGGGGTGAATAATGGCACAGCCAGCGGCGCGGCGGTCGTATTCGGCCAGGCTAGTCTGCTGCCAAGTGGCGCGGGAACTTCCGTGCAAATGCCTTCTGCCGCCACCTCCGACCGTATTACAGCGGGGCCCTTCGAGAAATTTCCCGGCGGCTCATCCGGCTTCTCCGTCGAGTACTGGATTCGGCCGAATACGGTGCCCGTGGCTGGGTTCGCCAACATTGTTGGCGACCGTGATAGCGGCGGCGATTTCTGGATGATGAACTACCTAGGCACGGGTGGCATCCTTCGCCCGCACTTCAACGGTTCGGGCACAACCAGCTTCGATAGCACGTCGACGCTCACGCCCGGCGAAACTTACCACGTGGTAACAACCTGGGATTCGACCAGCGGGCAGGCGAACCTCTACATCACGCCGATCACCGATGGCGACGGCCTGGTGAATCTCGATGCGAGTAGCCAGGTCGTGGGCGCGGGAGCGCCGCCGGCATCGGCGACGAACAACACGCTCTACATCGGTCGCGACAACTCCGAAACCGCCGGGCTCGACTCGCTCCTCGATCATGTCGCCTTCTACAACTTCCCGCTGTCGGCGGCCGACGTGCAAAGTCATTTCAGTGCCGCGTTTGTGCTCGCCGTACCCGAGCCGAGTAGCCTGTTGCTCCTGAGCCTAGGTTGCCTGACGTTGACCAATGCCCGCTGGCGACGACGACTCTTGAATCGCACGACCGCGATGGCAGGACTCGTTCTGCTCGCCTGCCTCGGCGTGGCGGCCCAGGGCAACGCCGCACTGGTCTCGTACTGGAACTTCGACGAAGCGGCCACCGGCACAGGCACGGCGTTCGACCAGCAAGGGAGCAACGACGGCACGTTCACTGGCAGCACGACTCGAACAACCGGCTTGGTTGGCGTCGGTGCGGCGTCGTATCCCGGCAGTAATCCGGCGGGTGTGGATGTGGGTACCAGCCTGGCCTTTACTACGGGAATCGCCATCGAGGCGTTCGTAACGAGCCCCAACTGGGACGGCAGCGGCTTTGAAGAGATCTTCCGCAAAGAAGACGGCGGCAGTCGCATCCTCTTCTCGCTGCAAAGCGGCGGCATCCTGTCGTTCGGTCTCAACGGCGGCGGCGGATACAACGAGTTCGATGTCACACTCGACGGCACCGGCGGCAAGCCCACGGTGGGGCAATTCGCCACGGGGTCGCATCACATCGTCGTGCAATACGACGCGGTGACGGGACTGCAAGAAATGTATTACGACGGCAGCCTGATCGCCAGCCAAACCTATCAGGCCGGCCCGAACATCATCAGCGGCGGCGTAGCGACCGCCTACATCGGCAGCAACGGAGGCAGCGAAACCTGGGACGGTGTGATCGACGAATTCGCCCTCTACGATGCTCCACTCTCAGCGACCGACATCGCCCTGCACAACTACTACGCACAGAACGGCCTGAGCTACTTCTTTCAACTTCCCGAGCCAAGCACGGGATTGCTGCTGGTCGCCGGCATGATGGTCGCCTCGCTGCGACGCCGTCGCCCCTAGCTATCGTCGCGGCAACATGAGCCGCATTTCGAATTAAAGCTGAGTTTTGTTTTCACCCCAAACAGAAACTGCACGTGACTCACACACAAAAAAGGAAATCTCTCATGTCCACTCGCAACGTCACCCTCGCTCTTTCGGTCTGCTTTCTCTTCGCCATCAACGGCTCTTCGGCCAACGCTTACGAAACCATCGTTCAAAGCCTGACGTCCGACATCTGGAACGAAGGCAGCGCGTCGGCCTTCAATTATGCCGACGGCTACAACAACAACGGCACGAACAGCACGGTGGAACTCGTGCGATTCGTCGGGCTTAGCGCTGCAGATCCGTATAACATCGCTTACACGCAAGGTGTGGATACAGTCAACCTTGCTTCGTTCATTCAGGCCACCGGCGGACAGCGCGGCGCCGCTCAAGGAATGAAGGTCAACGGCTACACGCTAACCAACGGGGCAACACCCGTGCCCGGCCCCGGAGTGGGCGATAATCTCTATTTGGTCGGCAACGCCGACGTGAACAACGAAGGCTTTGGGGCGCACGCCAACTGGATCGTGACGTTTGATCTCGACGACATCCGCACCACGCATTTCGGCGGCCGCGATCTGCCAATTTCGCTCACCGGCGACTTCGGCATCTACGCCGAGGCCAGCGACCCTCGCGAAGCGCAGGGCGTCATCTATGTCGACGGCGTGCGTATCGACACGATGGCCGAAGCCACCGACTCGCCCGTCAACAACCCGTCGTTCGACCTCACAATCAATTCCGGCCGTTGGCTCACGTTTGGCATCTTCAACGGCGACGGCACGCTCGACGACACGGTTTGGGACGATGCCTTGTTCCAAAACGTGAACCTGACGATGAGCGTCATTCCCGAACCGAGCACCGGCCTGCTACTGGCGATTGGGCTGGCGGGACTCGTGCAGCGCCGTCGTCGCTCTGGCAGCACACGCCGTCAAACGCCCATGCTGACATTCGCAGTTGCCAGCGTCACGCTGCTTTCGTTCTCGTCTGTCGCATCGGCCGGTTATCTCTACAGCAACACGGTGTTGGCCGACGGTCCTGTTGGCTACTGGCGGCTCGACGAAACCACGGCCACTGCCGTCAACTCCGGATCCGGCGGTGCGGGAATCAACGGCACGTACACGAATTTCCCCTCGGGTGTGCAAGGCGTGAGTGGATTGATCAACGCCAATAACAACGCCGCCGCCAATTTCAACGGCGTGCAAGGTGCGACAGGCAGCCAGGTGACCGGATCGGGCATCAGCACTGCCGCGGGCGGCAGCAATCCATTTCAAAACGACTGGACGATTGAAGCCTGGTTCGTACGCAACTCGCAAAACCAATGGTCGGGCATTTTCTCAAATAACAACGGCAGTGTCGGCGCTCCCATCATGACGTTCATCGACAATACGCACTCGATCGGCATCAACGGCGCGGGCATCACGGCGGCCAATGTAGGACTCGACCTTGGCGCCGGGTCGATCGGCGAAAAAGTTTACGCGGTGATTACCAAGACCGGCGGCAACGCCGACAGCGCCGCTGCCTTGACCATTTACGCCAATGTCGGCGGCACATGGCTTACACCAGCGACCGGCACGAACGCCGGCTGGGCGCTTGCTCCCGGCGATGGTTTCTACGTTGGCCGTCATTACACGGGTGGAACGCAATTACACGACGGCATTATCGACGAAGTCGCCATCTACGATTTCGCCCTCTCGGCCGAACAGATTACGGCACATTACAACGCCGGCGCGAGTTTTGCCGCGCCGGAACCTTCGACTTTGCTGATGGGCTGTGTTGGTCTGCTCGCTTGCGGCTGGCGACGAAACCGCCGCACCTCGGCTTCCTTGATCGCATTCGTCGTTGCGGTCCTCGGCAGCTCGCAGGCGGAAGCCGGCGTGTACTATTCGGATACCGTGTTGGCCGACAACCCAGTGGGCTATTGGCGGCTCGATGACACGGGTGCCACGGCCGTCAACTCCGGAACCGGCGGCGCGGTGATCAACGGAACCTATGCGAATTTTCCGCCAGGTGTTCAAGGGGCAGCCGGCCTGATTAATGCGAACAACAACGGCGCCGCCAACCTCAACGGAGCGACGCAGACGGCGGCCGATGCGGTCATCAACGGTGGCGGGCTCAATTCGGTTGCGGGCGGCAATCCGTTCGCCAACGATTGGTCGATCGAGGCTTGGTTTGTTCGCGACTCGGTCAACGCCTGGTCGGCAATCTTCTCGAACAACAACGGCGGTACTCAAGGCCCACTGATGACGTTCAATGGGGCCTCGAATTTGCTCGGCATCAACGGCGCTGGCGCCACGGCGAACAACGTATCGGTCGACCTGGGGGCATCGCTCGGCGACAAAGTCTATGCCGTGGTCACAAAAACTGGCGGCAACGGCGATAGCGCTTCGACCATTACTGTCTACGCCAACGTCGACGGCACGTGGCTGTCGCCCGTGAGTGGGACGAATGTCGGTTGGACTCATACGGCCAACGACGGTTTCTACATTGGCCGGCATTTCTCTGGCGCT
>JAGQOS010000431.1 GCA_020427265.1 Planctomycetales bacterium | reverse complement strand
CAGTGGCCACGACTCCTTGGTCATCCCATCCCACGCGCGATGCCGCAGTTGCGACAAAACGACTGCGCAAGGATGGCGAATCATGAACAAGGTTCGCAGCGGCATTTGACGCAAGAACCAGCCGAGCAACATATTCGCGCGAGTGAACTTGACAACAAACCCGCGAAAATTGCGAAAGTCGCTCCAATGTACATGTTTACTACTGACAATGCGCGACGAGATGTTGCGCCCGTTGACGACGTCGGACAGATACTCGAATTTGTCGGGATCACTTGCATCTGGCGGCACGTAGGTTTCCCACTCGAACCCCAGCGAGGCGATTTCCGGATTGTGTCGCAGATGTAAGGGCTCCGTCAAAATCACGTAGCCCGCAATCGTGCCGACAAGTTCTCCCAGCCAGGTCGAACCACCACGTCCGGAACTGGCGACGAGAATCGTATTATTTACATCGTAGTTGCCTGCGAGTGAACGCCGCCAGATTCGCAAAGCGGCATCGCCCAAGGGCCGAAACATTTTTCGCGGTTTAAAGCGAGGCATGGTTTTGGACGCTAAGCGGATAACTCCGCGTAATCTTGCGGCCGGTCGGCAGCGTCAGGCAACAGGGTATTCGCAATTTGATCGACAGCCCGATCCCACGAAAACCATCGCTGTACCATCGCGTGGATTCCGTCTCGCAACTTATCGCGCAGAACTTCGTCTTTCATGACACGCTTGATCGAGCGCGCCAACTCTTCTGAGTCACTTGGTGCACAAAGGAGTACGTTCTGTTCGTGCTGAAATGCGTCCTCGGTAGCCTGGGATCGGGTGGCAACAATGGGCAACCGATGCACGGCTGCAGCGGCGAAGGAACTGTTGTTGAGCCGTACACCTTCGTCGAAAGGAAAGACCGCCATGTCGCTCGCATAAAGCAAACGGCTGGGCCGTTCACAATCAATCGCTGTCGTTCCCTCCCAATGAACCAGATCTTCGAGCCCTAATTCTTGACACTGCGACTGGAGGTTTTGGAAATAGGCTTCGCTCTCGGTGGTTCGCTCCGGCAAGTGCTCAAACCGCAACACGCCGCCGATGACAACCAAACGCAAGCGTCGTCCTTCGTCGCGCAAGCTGGCGACCGCTTGAAGCAAATGCTGCAGCCCCTTATTTCGATAAATAAAACCGTAAAACGCGATCGCGAATTCATCTTGTTGCAGGCCTAGTTCGGCCCGAGCCTCTCGACGCGCAGCGTCCGCGTCGTCGGCAATGCGAAGAATCGGTGGAGGAGGAATTAACAGCGTCTTGGAGACCACCTGCTCGTCTATTTTGGCCAGATACTCGGCGTGCGCCTGGCTTAAAACCATGACAGAGTCGCTGTCACGCAATAGAGTTCCATAGACGTAATCATTACGTGCCGAACCGGCCCACATCTCGGCCGCTCGGCGGGCCAGCCGCGTCGTGATCGACGGACTTCGCTTCGTTGAAAAATTGACTTGGCTTACCTGCGTCATAAAGTGGATGCTAGGGTCGATCGATTTTGCGAGCGTCGCGGCAAAGCTGATCATCGGATGACCGTGATACATGCCACGATGATAAGCCAACAGTACTGCATCGGGACGAATCTGCTTAATTAGCGAGCGTAGGTGATTAGCCTCGCGCCAATTCCAGTTCTTCATTAGGCCATGGACGCGAAATCGATCCGACTCTTCGCTGCCTTGCACACTGAGCACGTCGACATCGATGCCCCGCTCGGCCAACCGCTGAGCCAGAAAAAAAGCCAAATTCGCTTCACCTGACCGAATCGGCGGAAAGTCGCCGGAAATAATGAGAACACGTGACACGAATGCTGATTGATAAATGCCTATACTCGCCGCAGCTTTTGGCGAATTGGAATCTCGCTTTCATAAACGCGTTTCAGTCCGTCACCCAATGCTCGCTCAATCACTCGAATGTCGCGCACCAGCCGAGCGAAACCATGCGGCTCGACCGAGGCGGCCTGGTCGCTTCCCCACATCGTGCGATCGAGCGTGATGTGACGTTCGATGATTGTGGCGCCGAGCACGGCGGCCGCAAGCGTTGTTTGCAAACCGACCTCGTGGCCGGAATACCCAATGGGGCAGTCGAAATCGCGGTGAAGCGTTTCAATCATCCGCAAATTCAATTCTTCCGGAGGACAAGGATACGTGCTCGTGCAATGCGTGAGCATGAGATTGTCAGGATCGAGCAAAGATGCGGCATGGCGCACCTCATCCATTGTCGACATACCCGACGAGAGAATGATCGGACGTCCGGTAGCATGATGCCGCTCGAGCAATGCATCGTCGGTAACACTCGCCGACGCAATCTTGTAACAGACTGGCGAAAACTGTTCGAGAAAGTCGACTGAAGGAATGTCCCAGCAGGAAGCAAACCAGTGCATGCGCTGTTCGCGGCAATAGGCATCGATGGCCCGATACTCGTCGAAACCGAATTCGACTCGATGTCGGTACTCCAGATAACTCATCGTGCCCCACGGAGTTTCGCGGGGGATATTCTGCTGCTCGGCCGGCACACAGATTTCGGGCGTGCGCTTTTGAAATTTGACGGCATCACATCCGGCCGCCTGCGCCGCATCAATCAGTTGCTTGGCAATGTCGAGATCGCCGTTATGATTCAAACCGATCTCAGCAATAATGTACGCTGGCTGCCCCGGACCGACTTTGCGATTACCGACCGTTACCGTCGCACCCATTTCTAATTAGCCTCCGTGCCAGGCGTTCTGCTTATCTTGCTTCTCATCGCAATCACGGCATCGTCGCCGATCGTTTTAGCCTTTGCAAGACCAGGTGACATACTTCGCGAACGGCCCCTTTTCCTCCGCGCGACTCGAGGACGATATCGGCGGCGGGTACAGCAATTTCATGCGCATCGGAAACAACGGCGCCACACCCGACGAACTCGAGACAAGCGACATCGTTTTCGTCGTTTCCTAAGTAAATAACATGGCGAGGATCGATCGCATGCTCGTGCAACCACTCGCGCAGCGGAACGAGCTTTTCACGAAAGCCTTGCAAGCACCGTATATCGAGTTTCTGGCAACGGGCGGCGACAACCGGATTCTCTTCGGTCGAGAGGACCAACATGGGAATGCCCTCTTCGCGCAATCGCGAAATTCCCCAACCGTCGCCACGATTGCAGTAAACCGCCTCCGAGCCATCCTGTTGCACGAGAACGCGATTGTCGGTCATTACGCCGTCGAAGTCGAACACGACGGCCGAAACGGGCGCCGGTAGCTTCTCGATCCGAGCCTTTTGCAGACGGTCTCGAAGCAGCACTTCGGCAATACGAAAATCCACGGGTTCGTCGACTTCCAGGCATCGTTCCGGCGGGATGACCTGCATGACTGTCTTACCGAAGAATCGATGCTTCCTTTCGCGAAAACCATCGGCGTTCATCACGTAGACAGCGCCGGTCTCACGATAGTTTGGTTCGCGTTGCTGTCGCATGGGACGTACGCGTTTATCGTGGTTAATTCCGACTGCACTGTCGGATTCATCCCAACGCCAGAGAAAGTAATGAAAGTCGGTCACAGCCAAGGCCGTGTCCGCGTTTTCACGTTCAAGCCTTTCTACTGTCGCGTCGATGTCATCGGCAATGGTTAACGGTGACGTGCATTGCAGAAACACGACATGCGATGGCCGGTAGCCCTCCATTTCCGCGAGATGATCTAACGCGTGCAGCAACGCCGCCTCGCTACTCGCAAGGTCGCCGCTGATCTCTTCCGGTCGCCAGATTACACCTGCGCCAAACTTTTCAGCGACGGCGCCAATCTCTGGATCGTCCGTGGATACGACGACGCGATCGACGGAACTGGCCGCCACAGCGGCCTCGATCGTCCATGCAATTAGTGGTTTGCCGCAGAGAGGCAGCACATTCTTCCTGGGCACAGCCTTCGACCCGCCACGGGCTGGAATGATGGCCAATCGCTCTTCTGTGGAATGCCGGGCTTCCATCGACTTAACCAGGCGTCTCGCTAAATTGTTGAATTGTTGGACGCGAATTCGATGTTTCGCCGCCGAGATCGCTGAACAAGGCGAGATATCGCTCGACCTGCATCTCCACGCTGTATTCGGCCTCGGCGACGGCACGGCAAGTATCACGAAGATCGCCGCCCGCGGCAACGTCAGTAAGCGCCTGGTCAATTGTTTTGGCCAGCGAGGCGGATGAAATCTCATCTACAAGCCATCCCGTTAAACCCGGACGCACTAACTCGGGAACGCCGCCGACTTTCAGTCCGACAGTCGGCGTGCCACAGGCCA
>JAGQOS010000430.1 GCA_020427265.1 Planctomycetales bacterium | reverse complement strand
CGTAGACGTCCAGGTGGGGCAAGATATCTGCCAACGGCTCCAACGTTCCGCCCTCGCCAGCGGCATCGAGCGCCGTTTGGCAGCCTACCTCGCGCAACGCCGCGAGTATTTCCGCCAGTTCACTTTCCAGTCGCGGCATGAGCGAATAATAACCGATCAACGCCATCCGGCTCTTGGCGAACAGATCGAGATTAGCGAGGAACATCGCCTTGTCCATCTGCCGAGGCGCGCCAACACAATGGGCGAAGCTACGTTCGCCGCTCGGGTCGATTAGCGCCGCCGTGGTGCTGGTCGCTTCGGTCGAGTGCGTGAGCAGTCGAGATCCGTCGATGCCCTCTTCAGCATAGCGGCGGCGAATGACGTTGGCCCATTCATCGCGGCCTAAGTAACTGAATGCCGCTACCTTCTTGCCGAGGCGAGCCAGGGCAATTCCCGCATTCGATACAATTCCGCCCGTGGTTAATTCGATCGGATCGCAGGCAAACAGCCGGCCGCCCCCGATGGGCTCTTCCAGTGCGACAGGACGAACGAGGATGTCGACGACGCAAGACCCACACAGAACACAATCGATCGATTTTGTCACGTCAAACCAAGGCGAAGAAGATGGTTGAGAGTTTCGCCGATACGTCGGGCAGCGGGATACGATCCGAGTATCCTACCGGACGATGGAGCCGATTTCCAGCGGCTCGAACGATGGCGTCACATTGGCAGATTGTTGCCGAATTTTCGATTTCTGGACCAAAATCGCTTTCTCGATGACTTCAAGTAGAATAGAAGATTGGAAAGATTGTCGTCTCACGGTGGATAGGTAAGCCTGTGCAAAAGTCACTTGACCTGAAACTCGGTCGGATACTTGCCGACCGCTCATGCCGCGATTTCATTCTTGCCGACGCCAAGGACGCCGACATGGCGTTCGGACTCTCGGCCCCGGGCAAGAGTCCGGAGCATCATGCGGGCGAAGCTCAGTTTCGTACGCTCGACGAATACCGAGAGCAGATTCGTGCGATCATCGACCAGGGTCTCGTCGATATCGTCCTGATGAGCGCCAGCACGAGCGAAGTGCTGACGATTCAAGAACGGCGTTTCGACAACAGCCATATTACTCCCGCGATTCGGGCCAACGACACGACGGACATCTGGCTCGCCGCTGGTTCGGGGCGTTATACCCAGCAGCCGTCGCGGCCGTTTCGTACGGCAACGATCGATCAAGGGCAATGCGGCAAAGCCGAATGCGATCCTCAGGAGCGTGATCGCGGCGCGAATCTCGGGCTCTATTCCATCACGCTCAACAACGACGTACATCTGGATCGCGAAACCCTGGAAGCCTACAAAGCGTTTCGTCTGGAAGCAGAGTCGAAGGGCTTTCGGCACTTTCTCGAGGTTTTCGCTCCCAATGCTTGTACCAATCATTGCCCGCCGGATGTGCCACAGTTTGTCAACGATCACATCGTGCGCGCCTTGGCCGGTGTGCCGCAGGCCGGACGACCTGTGTTTCTGAAGATTCCCTACTTCGGACCGCGCGCCATGGAAGCCTTGTGCCGGTTTGATTCATCGCTAGTCGTCGGAATCCTGGGCGGTTCCGCCGGCACAACGTTCGACGCGTTTCATATGCTTTGGGAGGCCAAACGATACGGGGCGCGAGTCGCGCTGTACGGGCGGAAAATCAACCACGCCGAAGACCAATTGGCCTTCGTTCGCCTGCTGCGTGCTGTGGCCGACGACGAGATCGAACCCGCCGAGGCCGTGCGTGCGTATCATGGCGAACTGGCCAAGCGCAATATCCGACCGATGCGCAGCCTCGACGACGATTTGCAGCAAACGGCCGGCGCCATGAGCTACGGTGGCACAACGCCGACTTCCGCGCCCGCAAAGTCGCCGGTTAGTTCAGCGGAGCGCTCTCAGGATCCCGATTTCTCGACAATGTCGGCGGAAGAGAAGACTCGCTGGAACCTGGAACGCTGGAAGCGGATCATTGGGTAGTCGGGCCCATGAATGCGCCTCCCAGGGCAATCATCAACCCAACCGCGGCACCTGCGAAACTGGCGTAACAGAACATCGTGCGACGTTCCGCCAACTGCTGATATTCAACTTCCTCGCTCGAGAGCGAATAAGCCAAGCCGCGGATGTCGATTTCGTTGTACCAGTAGAGCCACGACCGATCGACTGGCATCTCGCCGATCAATTGCGTTGCCTGTTCGATCGACCGAGGCACATCGCGTGTGGGCTGATTTGGCCAGGTGGCGACCCAGTAAACGCCCGGTGTCGCGGAGAGAAGGGCCAAGCAAATGCCCGCCAAGATGGTTCCTTTGCGTGCGGACCACTCGGGTTGCTCAGACACGGTCGCAGCCGAAATGGGCTCTAATTGCCGAATTTGGCGAATTGTCGGCAATTCCAGATGTTCGCCGCAGTCGCAAACGAGTGTGGAGCCCGCCTGGCTCGGCTGAATCTCGTGTGTCGCTTTGCATTGGGGGCAAGGGAGCAGATATTTCTCGATCATCTACGCAATTTATTCCGTAAGTTTATGAATTTCAATAGTTTGCGATGAAGGTTATGGTTGAGTTGAGCAATGGCTCGACCACCATTCTGAGCTGCTGATACTGCGGTTCATGAGATCATCAGGGTTTCAGTCCAGCAAAATTGATGGCCGACGGCGCATACGCAGCCGGTTCACATTTTTTCCGCTAGCTTCTGGACCTTAGAAGCCCCGTGGTTACAATTGACTGGCTAGCGTGTGAGAAGTCATGGCTTCATTTCCTCGGGGGAACGGGGTGAAGAACAACGAAGCCACCTGCCTTAGTTATTCGTTTGCCGGGCACCATCCCATACAGGGAAACCCAAACACGTACTGTGGCCTGCGGCAAACGACCTTCCTCGGCGGCTATGCCATTGGAGCGCGGTCACGGAACAACGCGTTCGGGTTGGAAATGTTCTTCAGCGCTACGAAAGAGTGGGAAAAATGCCCCGGGTAGCAGCCTGCCTGGGAAATCGTGAAGGCGTATTTTTTCCGTAAGCGTAATCTTTTACCAAATCCTGGTGGATACGAGACTTGCGAATAGCAGGTGGTAGAATTGGGTATCTATCATTCGGGCATTCAGCAGACCGTGATTCGACTCGTAAGAACGATCGAGGCCTCGTCGCAAATTCAGAGTACGCCTCGACAGTTCGAACCGGCGGAATGGCCCCCTTGCTTATTGATCATGCTCGATCAACACCGCAAGCGCGTATGTATTGCCAATACAAAAAGGTAGGAGTGATAAGTCTTGTACGACATAATGGATGACATGCACGACGATGATTCATCGGGTGACCGTGGGAATGCGGAGTTGGGGCGAAAGCCGATTCCTGCCGATGTCGATGACACCGAACTACTCGATGACAGTAACGACGATGTCGATGCCGCGGATACCGATTCCGATGGCGATTCGTCCGACGATCTGTTCCTCGATGCCGACGAGGGGGAATCGTGGTCGGACGATCCGGTGCGAATGTATCTGACGCAGATGGGCGAAATTCCGCTACTCACGCGGAAAGAAGAAATCAGCCTCGCCCGCCGGATTGAAACGACCCGCGCCGCGTTCCGCCGCCGCTTGCTGGAATGCGATTACGTGATTCGAACCGCAGTCAAAGTGCTGAAGCGGGTTCATAAGGGCGAGTTGCCGTTTGACCGGACCGTTCAGGTATCGGTTACCGATCGGCTGGAGAAAGATCAGATTCTGGGCCGACTGCCGCATAATCTCGCCACGCTGGAGATCTTGCTAGAGCGAAATAAAGAGGATTACGAGATCGCCACAAGCAAGTCGCATCGCATGCCGGCGCGACGCGAAGCCTGGCGACGCCTTTGTCAGCGGCGCCGGCGCGCGGTCAAGCTCGTGGAAGAACTCGGCTTGCGAACGCAGCGGATCGAACCGATGATCCGCACGGTGGCCGACTTTAGCCGTCGCATCGATGAGTTGAAGGCTCAGATCGATCAATCGAAGAAGGATCGGCGGCCGCTGGCCGAGCGGAAACCCTTGTTGGTCGAATACCGCGCTATTTTGCGAGCGACTCAGGAGACGCCCACAAGTCTGCGTAATCGAGTGACCTATCTGAAGCGGATCTACGTCGAGTACCAAGATGCCAAACGGGGTCTCTCCGAAGGAAACCTACGGCTCGTCGTGTCGATCGCCAAGAAGTATCGCAATCGCGGTCTCAGCTTCCTCGACCTGATTCAGGAGGGGAATGCGGGGTTGATGCGAGCCGTCGACAAATTCGAATATCGTCGCGGTTTTAAATTCTGCACCTACGCCACATGGTGGAT
>JAGQOS010000042.1 GCA_020427265.1 Planctomycetales bacterium | reverse complement strand
GGCCGGGCCACTGCCAAGCGACGCGGTGATCGCATCGCCATCGATATCGCCGTCGTTGCCCAGCACGCCAACGGCCGGAACGTTCAACGCCATATCTTCGTCGGTGGCATAGCCATCGTCGCCCGCCGTGGGAGCATCATTGACCGAGGAAACGCCAATCGTAAACATTTGTGGTGCGCTCGTGTCGCTGCCGCCGCCAATTGTTCCGCCATCGTCGTGCAGTTGTACGGTGACCGTGGTCGAACCGAAGGCGTTTTCGGCCGGCGTGTAGGTAAGCGTGCCATCGGGAGCGATAGCGGGTTGCACGGCAAACAGTGCGTTGTTGTCGTTGCTCACCAGGAAGTCGACCGCCTGGCCCGCCTCGCTGGCCGGGCCCGGGCTGATGTTGGTCGCCCATCCGACAACCGATTGCAGGCCGGCGTCTTCGGCAACCGATTGGTTCGCTCCGGCGGTGAAGCTGGGGGCGACGTTCGGGTCGACGGCGATGCTGCTGTAACTTCCGAAGTCTACATCTTCGGCGTGCTCGCCGTCGTCGCAATCTTCGTATTCGTAATCGTCGCCCTCGACCGGCGTGCCCAACACGACCGGAATCGACCCGAGCACCACGTCGGTGCCTTCGCGAACGAACTGCAAGTCGAAGCGGTGCGGCCGGCCGTCGCCGGTAAACGTTACATCGAATGTCGCCGTGTCGCCGGCGCCCAAGCCGTTGATCACATCGGGTGTAAAGTCGATGTGTACGCGGGGATCGGAAGCTCGCAAGGTGACGTTCACATTCACGGCCGTCACGGCGCCTTCGATGGCCGCCACGATGCCGTCGGCGATGTTAAACACCAAGGGATCGCCACCGGTTCCAATCTTGAAATAGAGAGGATCGCCCGGTGCGATGTCGTCGGTCGTGCCATTGGCGATCGTGCCTGCCGTGCGATTGATGGCGCCGGTAAGGTTCGCCAACGCTTCCAATCCAATGCGCGGGTCCTGCGCGGCGCCGTCATTGGTTCCAAGACCGATAACCAACGCGCCGAGGGCGTTCAAACCGGTCACGGTTTCTTGAATGCCGGCCCCGCTGCTAAACGGCGTGGTGCCGCGGCCGTTGTACGTAATTTGCGAAGCTGGCAGCGCGAGGCCATCGATGCCAGTGATCGTCGAGTCGCCCTTCGGCTGATAGGCAAAGCCGGTGTCGGTCGCCGTGATGATGATCGGCAATGCCCCGGAACGGAAGCCCGCGCCGCCGATGTTTCCGGAAGGGGCCAACACGCCGGCGGCCGTATCGGCCGTGAACGACGAGAAGGCCGGCACGTCGCCGCTCGTTCCGGGCGACACCTGCGTGGAGGCCTGGCCTGCCGCGCCGCTATCGCTGGTCGTGCCGTTATCGTTGCCGTCGAACCCGGCCCCGGTGACCATCTGATACAGCGCTTCGATCACGGTTTCGGGGCGATCGCCGCCGTAACCTGGCGCGACTCGGTCCAAGGCGGCCTGAATCGAAGCTTGCACGTCGGCATCGGCATAGCCGGTCGGGCTCGATGAGATGATTGGCTGATTTAGAACGAAGGGGCGTCCAGTCGAGTATTCGGCGGCGAAGTTGCCATACTCCTCAAGCCGTCCGACACCAAAGCCGAGGTCGATGCCGGGCAGCCTTGTTTGCAGTTCCGAAATGATGTTCGGGAACGCCGCCCGCACGATCGGGCTGTTGTAAGTAAAGCTGCCGGTATCGTCGAACAGCAGGAAGACGTCGACCATGTCCGTCAACGCGCCGGTCGTCGGCAACGTAAGGCTTACGGTTTCTGTATGTGTTTCGTACTCGTCCAATGAAACTTCGATCAAGCTCGGCGTGACATCGCCCACCGGAGCGTTGCTCACACCCTCGGGCCAGAGAATGCCGCCTTCGGTTTCCGGATAAGTAGCTAAGTAGCCTTCGGGAACGACTTGGCGAACGACGTAAGAGCGCGCTTCGAGCCCCAGGAATTCGTACGATCCGTCGGCCGCCGTCACGGTGGTCGGTTCGCCGGGGTCGAGAATGTTGTTGCGGTTCAGGTCGATGTAGATCGTGGCGCCTTCGATGCCCGGCTCGCCAGCGTCGCGCACGTGATTGTTGTTCAAATCGTCGAACAGCACGCCATGAATCTCGCACGGACGATAGCGATCGCCCGAGTCGATATCGCTGCGATCGTCGACCGGCCCCAGAACTACCGTGTGTTCTTCTTCGCTGGTTGGCGTATCGCTCAATTCGACCGGCAGAATCTGACGGACCGAGTAGGTGCCCGCCGACAGTTTCTCGAAGCGATAAGCGCCCGCTTCGTCGACATCGGGTGTGTAGAACAGGTCAGCCGATGTAACCATGCTCGTTTCGCCGGGGTCGAGCATGTCGTTGTTGTTTGCGTCGATGTACACGGTAATGCCGGCCAGGCCTTCCTCGCCGGCATCGCGCATGCCGTTCTCATTGCGATCGACATAGACCACGCCGCCAATCGCAGCATCGGTTCGCTGCTGGTTGCCGAAGTTCACATTGCTCTTGGTTCCCGAGTTCGGCGCCACGATCGTTTGAAAGCCCGAGGCGGGCGACGTCGGCTTGAAGTCGATGTGCTGTACTTCGGCGATCCGCTGACTTCCCGGCTCCAACCCAAACAGCGTGTAACTGCCGCTCGCGCTGGTCGACGTGCTAGGCTCGCCAGCATCGAGAACATTGTTCGCGTTCTTGTCGGCGAACACGGTCCAGCCGCTCAAACCGGGTTCGCTCGTATCGCGAACTCCGTCGCCATCGAGGTCGTTCCATACCGTGCCGCTAACGCGCGAAATTTCGACGGGCGAATTCGCAAAGTCGGGTCCAACAAACGTCTCACCTTCCACGACTTCGGCCGTGTAATTTTCGTCGAAGCCTTGGGCCGGCTCCCAGCCGGTGGTCAGCACTTGCTGAACTTCGTACGAAATCGAGTCGCCGTCGCCGCCGCCCAGGATGCCGGTAAACAGATAATCGCCATTGCCGTCGGTGACTTCAAACGGCTCGTCGGGATCGAGAATCTTGTCTTCATTCAGGTCGATAAACACCGTCCAGCCGGCAATGCCCGTATCGCTGGCGTCCTTCACGCCATTGTTGTTCAGGTCGCGCCAGACATTTCCGGCGATTGAACCGGTGCCGCCGCTGCCGTGGTTCAGGAAGCTCACGTTCTTGTCTTGACCGTCGGCGACGGTCACATCGGTGTAGCCCGTCGTCGGATTCGTGGCCGCCCAGCCGCCTCGCACTACTTCGGCCACGCGGTAGTCGCCAGCCGTCAGGCCGCTAAAGCGAAACGACCCGTCGGCATCGGTCAACTGCGAAGGTTCGCCAGCATTCAAATCGCCACTCTGATCGAGATCGAGAAACACGGTCCAGTTCGCGAGTCCGTTTTCGCCTTGATCCCTTACGCCGTCGCCGTTCAGGTCGTTGTAGATTTTTCCGGAAATATCTGCGGCAAGCAGCATGCGACCCTCGAGCGATTCTTGCTGCAGGGCGCGACCCCGACGCTTGAGCACCGACCGATGAGAACGAGACGAACGCAATCCACTGCGCGAAAAGAACATGGGGAGGCCTCAAGCGAAATCAGGGAGAAAAGGATGTATTAGGACTCAGCTGGCCGGATGATGTCCCATTTGCAGCGGGCGACGCCGGCTTGTGTCGCGTTAGGCGATAGCAACTACCGTGCCGCGACCAAAAAACGTTAAAACAGGCAAAAACGGCCTAAATGTAACGGCAACTTACCGGCCCCGGCGAACCTCGGCTGGCGCGAACGTGCTCAACGCTGAGCAGAATGCATCCACGCCGTCAGGGGGCCAAATTCCACGGCGAAGAGCGTCTTTTCTGCGGCAAAACGCCTAGCGCTCACCAGGCTGCCGGCCAATGCGATAGCTCACTCTTAGGCAGACGCGTTGCATTTCACTCGCGTGCTGCAACAATGCGCCAAGAGATTTGAGGCCTTGCTGCCCATGCTGCCAAAGGTTCGGTGGTCGTCGCTGTGTACGACGGCCGTACAACACACGGAATACCCCGAGGTACCAATTGAGCTCCGTTCCGGAAATCCGCATTCTCACGCTCCGCGACGACGCGATTCGCAACGACCGGGACTATGTGCTGTATTGGATGACCGCCTTTCGGCGAGGCCACTACAATTTCAGCTTGGAGCGAGCCGTTGCCTGGGCCAAGAAGCTGAATAAGCCGTTGGTAATCTTCGAGGCGCTACGCTGTGGGTATCGCTGGGCCAGCGACCGACTGCATCGATTCATCATCGAGGGCATGGCCGACAATGCGGCGCACTTCGAAACGAAGCCGGTGTCGTACTATCCCTATCTCGAACCAACGCCCGGCGCCGGCAAGGGCCTGCTCAAGGCGTTGGCCGACGATGCTTGTGTTGTTGTGAGCGACGATTTCCCGTCTTTCTTTCTGCCACGCATGATGCAGCGCGCGGCCGAGCAGATCGATTGCCGACTGGAACTGGTCGACTCGAACGGCCTGCTCCCGATGCGGGCGGCCGACAAAATCTTTCTGCGAGCCTACGACTTTCGAAGATTCCTGCAAAAGAACCTGCTACCGCACCTGGCCGAATGCCCGGCGCGCGACCCGCTGGCGCGTATGCAGTTGCCCCGGCTCCAATCGCTTCCGTCGCACATCACGAAGCGTTGGCCGCAGGCGGACCCCGGCAAACTGCTCCGCGCACCAGACGGCCTGCAGGCATTTCCGATCGATCATCAGGTGGCCACCGTATCGACGCACGGCGGCGCTGCGGCCGCCGGCCAGGCGCTCAGCGAGTTCCTCAACCATCGGCTTCCTCGCTACGCCACGGATCGCAACCAGCCTCAGCAGGAAGTCGCGAGCGGTCTGTCGCCCTATCTGCACTTCGGGCATATCTCGGCGCACGAGATCTTCGCCAAGGTCACCGGACAGGAGCAATGGACTCCGGACCGGACAGCCGCCAAGGCGACAGGAAGTTCCAGCGGCTGGTGGGGTGTGAGCGAGGCGGCGGAGTCGTTTCTCGACGAACTCATTACTTGGCGCGAGGTGGGTTACAACATGTGCTGGCAGTGCGAAAACTACGACCAATATGAGTCGCTCCCGGAGTGGACGAGAAAGACGCTCGAGCAGCACGAGAGCGACCCGCGACCGCACTGTTACACGCTGGCTCAGTTCGAATCGGCCGGCACGCACGACGAACTTTGGAATGCCGCGCAGCGACAACTCGTGCGCCAGGGACGCATCCATAATTACCTGCGCATGTTGTGGGGCAAAAAGATCTTGGAGTGGTCGGCCACGTCGCGCGATGCATTGGCGACGATGATCGAACTGAACAACAAATATGCCCTCGATGGAAGAAACCCCAACTCGTATAGCGGTATCTTCTGGGTGCTGGGCCGTTACGATCGCCCGTGGGCGCCCGAGCGTCCGATCTTCGGCACGATCCGTTATATGAGTAGCCAGAACACGGCGCGTAAAGTGCGGGTGAAACAATACCTCGAAGAATTCGCCGCCAGCGACGGCCAGCAGCGACTGGCGTTCGAATAGCTGCGCCGCTTTGTATGCCTCCCCTAGTACGCGTCGGCCGAGATGATTTCGCCGCCGTTGCGCGTGCTGAGTCCTCGGTAAACGTCTTGGGCGATGGCTTCGCTGAGAAACTTGACGCTGCCGTCGGCGAAGCAGAAGCTCGCCCCGCCGGAATGCAGGCTGCGAAAGCCACGCATCTCCCACCACATCGCCGGATCGGGCGGATCGGGCATGAAATTCAACGGCGCGTAGGTGCTGCTCGTATCGCCGTTCGAATAGGTCCACATCGAATGCCAGTTGTGCGCGGGAACATCTTCACCGATGAGCAACGTGTTGCTCGTGCCATCGCGCATGCTGCTGAATCGCGTCGGCCATTGGTAGCTGTTGCGCCACATGATCCCGTTGCACTCGTAAGCGCCGTCGTTGCAGTAAGGTGTGCCGCCAAACGCACTGGTGTTACCCATAATCGAATCGCCCATCACACCTTTGTAGCTGGTCGTAGCGACCGGAACTCCCTTCCACTGCCATTGATCGGTCGACAGTTCGCGCACCGAAGGATCCGAGGGGCACATCAACACATTCAACTGAATCTTCAGCAGATCTAGCTTGGCCGGATCCTTGAGCCCCTGCCCGCTCTCCATGCTGCCGTTGAAATTGAATTGGTCGAATAGCGGTTGCTGCTCCAAATATGGCAGTGTCGCCACGATCCAGCCGTGTCCATTCTCGTCGTCCGACGGGTTCGGTCCCTGCCGCGAGCCACCGCTGCCATCGATGCTGTAGGGCGCGACGCCAAAAGCCGTGGCATAGTTGTGCACGGCCAGTCCCTGTTGTTTGAGTTGATTCTGGCACTGCATCCGCCGCGCCGCCTCGCGCGCGCTTTGCACGGCCGGCAGCAGCAACGCCACGAGAACGCCAATGATCGCAATTACGACCAAGAGTTCGACGAGGGTAAAACCATGTAGGGATCGAGAGCAGCGGCATAGCGCCCTTCCATGCGCGACCTTCGCCGCGTAGCGACGCGAGAGTTTAGCCGTGGGCGCTAGCCCACGGATGGGAGAAACGCATTCAAGGTGCCCGGAAGGGGCGACATCCTTACGAATTGCCAATGTCGCCCCTGTGGGGCTTTGTATCGCGTTGCGTCCGTACGACGACGGGCTTGCGCCCGCCGCTAAACTATGCCGTCGCTGCGCGACTCCTGGGGAAACTCGCTGCGGCATCCACAGCGACCCAGCGTGCATTTCTACTTCGCTGAAACCGCCGAGGGAACGCGCGCAGGCGGTGCACGGCGAGATTCGTGTGGCGACCGATGGCGGGGCGTTAGGCATGCTCGGCTCGTTCGAGTAGCGACTCCGCCAGACATTTTGTCCGGCTCCGTGGGCCGATTCAACCCCGCGTTGTGCGGCCAACGCCGCTCGAACATTCAACGACGATCCGCTAGAATGGCCGCCGTGGCGTTCCTGCAAATTTGAGTTGTTTATGGCCAACGACAAATCCGACCGCTGTGCCGCCGACGAAGTCGCGTTCGAAATCTTGCGATCGATCCGCAAAATCTTGCGACGCACATCGCAATATTCGCGCCAGATTTCGCGACAAGCGGGCATGAGCGTGCCCCAGCTACTGTGCTTAAAGGCGATTAGCGACGCCGCCGACGTCGACGAATTGACCGCCGCCATGTTGGCCAAGCGCGTGCAACTCTCGTCGCCGACCGTGACCCGGATTATCGATCGCCTGGAAGTCGCCGGCTACGTACAACGGGAGCGGCGGAGCGCCGACCGTCGCAAAATTTGTCTCTCGCTAACTGAACTTGGGCGACAGCGGCTCGAACGGTTGCCGGTGCCGTTGGATGAACAGTTTTTGCAACGACTTCGAACGCTCGAACCGGCCGCGCGCAACGGTCTGCTCCGATCTTTGGAGCAAATTGTCGAGATGATGGACGCGCAACAGCTCGATGCCGCCCCAGTGCTCACGACCGAACTGGAAATGAAGCCGTCGGAGTGATCGCTGCTCGGCTACGACGCTTCCAGGATCGGGTAAACACCGTTCTCGTCGTGCCCCTCGGGACCGACGAGCGCGGGATTGAAAACACAGATCATGCGCATTTGCGTAGTCGCGGAAAGAATGTGCCGGTCATTCTCGTCGAGCGCGTAGAGTGTGCCCGCTTCGATCTCAAATACCTCGCCGGTATCGACCAACCGAACCGTGCCGTGGCCTTCGATGCAATAAACCGCTTCCAAGTGGTTCTGGTAGTGAATCTCAGTGCTCGTGCCGGCATGGATCAGCGTGTCGTGCAGCGAAAAGCCCATCCCCGCATCAACGCGCAGCAATAATCGCCGGCTGGTCCAATTCTCGGCGCACTTTTCTTGTGCTGTCCCGGTAACTTCGCTCAAACGTTTAACGATCATCAATTACTTCCTCGGTTGGCGAGCGCCGAATCGGGCTCCGTGTTGATGGTCGCAGTACCCAGCACGTTGCGTACGCTAGACTGCAAGATTTCTAAACCTTTTGTCAGGCCTTCCTCACTAATGGTCAGCGGCGGCAGGCATTTCACAACTTCGTCATCGGGGCCCGAGGTTTCGATCATCAGTCCCTGGCGAAACGCCTCGCGCGAAATTTTGGCGGCGGCCGACTTGTCTGCGAATTCAATTCCCTGAATCATGCCGCGGCCCCGCACTTCGGCCTCATAATCGTTGGCCAGGTCGAGCAAGGCGTCGCGAATCTGCCGCGCATTCGCTTTTACCTGTTCCGATAGCGAATGGTCCGCCCAATACTCGTCGAGCGCCGCCGTAGCGGTAACGAAGGCCAGGTTATGGCCGCGGAACGTGCCGTTGTGCTCGCCCGGATCGAACTGATCGTGTTCCGGCTTCATTAGTACGAGCGAGAGCGGCAGCCCGTATCCCGACAATGCCTTGGAAAGGCAGACAATGTCGGGTTTGATGTCAAACGGCTCGAAGCTGAAGAATGTTCCCGTACGACCGCAGCCAACCTGGATGTCGTCGACAATCAGCAGCACGTCGAAACGCCGCGCCAGCTTTGCCAGGTCGCTGAGCCATTTGCGCGACGCGACATTCACACCGCCTTCGGCCTGGACTGTTTCGACGATAAATGCCGCTGGATGATCGAGCCCGCTACTCGAGTCGTCGAGGTAGCGTTCCAGGGCCGCGATCGTGCCGGTTTCGGTTCCCAGGTAGTCGCAATACGGCATGTGCGTGACGTGATGCAACGGAACACCCGCGCCAGCACGCTTGCCGGAGTTGCCCGTAAGGGCCAGCGAACCGAGCGTCATTCCATGAAAACCATTCGTAAAAGCGATCACGTTGTGCCGGCCCGTAATCTTACGCGCCAGCTTCAGCGCCGACTCCACGGCGTTCGTTCCCGTTGGTCCTGGAAACATCACTTTATAGCGCAAATCGCGAGGCCGAAAAATCAACTGGTCGAGGCGTTGCAGCAGGGTTCGCTTGGCTTCGGTCGACATGTCCAGCGCATGTGTAATACCATCGCCGCTCAGGTAGTCGATGAGCCGCTGCTTAATGGGTTCTGGATTGTGGCCGTAGTTCAGCACGCCGGCGCCGGCGAAGAAGTCGATGTACTTCGCTCCGGTCTCGTCGACCAGCACTTCGCCTTTGGCCTTACTGAAAACAACCGGAAAATTGCGACAATAGCCGCGCACATTGGACTCAAGCCGTTCAAAAATCGACATCATTTCTCCCTAATCTCGCACGCGAGATGGCGTAGTAGTTGTTATTGGTCCAATTCGGATTCGTGGTTCGTCCTCGTGAGATCCCTCGGGGAAGTCATCGCTGGTAAATCCGAGCCCCATTTCGTAGGGCACACCCAGGCTTTCGGCGACGGACGTAAAAAGTCTTTTCGAGGCATGGTTCGAGGGCGCGACGGTGGCTTCCAGGTAACGCACGTCGCGGCAGGCTGGCGCCTGGAGTAAATGCCTTAGCAGACGCTTGCCCAGTCCGCGTCGGCGCCCGGCCGCAGCGACACCTATCTGCCATACAAAGATCACGTCTTGCCGAGAAGGAGGCCGGTAGGCAGTTACAAAGCCAACCAAAGCACCATCCCATTCGGCTACGACACACGTCTCGGCAAAGTCGGTGCATAGAATCAGATACAAGTACGCTGAGTTGGGGTCCAAAACCCCAGACTCGCGTACGATCCGCCAAATTGCCGATGCATCTTCGCTGTGCGCCTGCCTGATTCGGATTGAGCCGACATCGTGCGGGATGTCGGTGACCTGCTGACTGATAACTTCGCTTCCTTGTCACGCAAAAATGAGGTCGGCCCCTCGGAAACGCGCAGAATACAGGCTCTGCCTCGTTGGGCCAGGTTGCCTAAAGGCTTGAACCATAAGGAATTGCGGAGGCAATCCCGGTAGGCAAGCAATATGAGCTCGAGTAAAATAATTGTTTGTGCAATTATTTCTTTGGTAATAATCTAGCGTCTTTTCATCCCGATCGCAAGGCGCAATCGGCGAGTTCGCCCCTCCCTTCTCCCAGCCGCTAGGGACCTTCGAATACCCGTTTCATGACTGTAATCATTGCTAGCTTTCTCGGGTTTCTCGCACTGTTTACGGCGATTGGTGTTCTGTCATCTTTCTATAGCCGCAAAACAACCAGCGATTACTTGATCGCCGGCCGTAGCGTAAGCCCTTGGCTGACCGCGCTCTCGGCCGTGGCGACCAACAACAGCGGGTTCATGTTCATCGGGCTCATCGGCTACACGTACCGTTATGGAATCTCAGCCGTCTGGATGATGGTCGGATGGATTCTCGGCGACCTGACCGCCTGGCTCTTCGTGCACCATCGCGTTCGGTTTCATTCCGAAGACGTCGATGTGGCGACCGTGCCAGCCTTGATTGGCACGCATCGCGATCAAGTGGCGCGACCGATTGTCGTGATTTCGGGTTTGCTTACGTTTATCCTGCTGGGCGTTTATGCCGCCGCGCAATTGAAAGCCGGCAGCACGGCGCTCAACACGCTCTTCGGCTGGGACCTGCGCGCCGGCGCGATCATTGGCGCGGTCATCGTCGTTATTTACTGTTTCTCTGGCGGCATTCGGGCCTCGATCTGGACCGATGCGGCGCAGTCGATCGTGATGCTCCTGGCGATGATCGTGCTCCTGACGGCGGCGGCTTTGAAAGCCGGCGGACCCGCCGCGGTTTGGTCGGCGCTGGAAACGCAGGATCCGCAACTCGTGCAATGGATGCCGGCGGGGCTCGAATTTGGCTTCAGCCTGTATTTATTGGGAATGACGTTTGGCGGCTTCGGCGCTGTCGGGCAGCCGCATATTCTCGTGCGATTTATGGCGATCGAATCGGTCGAGCAGATGCGCCGCGCGCGTGGCATCTACTTTGTGTGGTTCGTTCCCTTCTTCATGGCCGGTATCGCCGTGGGCTTGTACGCACGCGTGATCATTCCCGATATTGCGGCGTTGCCGTTGGCCGAAGGCATGTCGGCCAGCCAAGCGGCGGAACTGGCGATGCCGCAACTGGCGCGCACACTGTTGCCCGATCTATTGATCGGTTTGACCTTGGCGGGGCTGTTTTCCGCGACCATGTCGACAGCCGACTCACAGATCCTCGTCTGTTCGGGAACGCTTACGCAAGACATCAATCCACGTTGGCGTCAGTCGTACATCGCGTCGAAGGTCGGCACGCTGCTCGTCACGTCGCTCGCTCTGGCGGTCGCCCTTTACGCCGGGCAAGGTGTCTTTTCGCTCGTGCTGATCGCCTGGTCGGCGTTGGGCGCGGGGCTCGGTCCGGTGTTGATCTTGCGTGTCTTCCATGTGCGCGTGGCCACGGCCACATCACTGGCGATGATGGCCACCGGCATCGTCACGGTCGTTGCCTGGAACCTGTCGGGCTACGACGACGATGTGTTCAAACTCTTGCCCGGCATGGTCGCCTCGTTTGCTGTGTTTGGCCTGGCTCGTGCCACGTTCGATCGCTCGGCGAACGTGGCCGTTGAGTAGCTGTTTGCGAGCGTCATTCCAGCCGCAGATTGTCGAGATAAATCGTGCGTGCCGAAGCCGGACGCCTGGTAAAGAATTGCACCATCTTGACTGTGCTAAGATCGAGTTGCCGATCGCGCGGCGCGGCGGCGACTTCGGCCAACGAGATCTTTAGATAGTTGGGGCCCGGCAGCAACACGAACGATTGGTGAAAGCGATCGTGGAAGTCGCCATTGTGCGCCGCATCCTCGATCTTGACGATCAACGGCAGAGGCTCTTCGCCGTCGAGCCATAGGTCGCAGCGAAAATAGTCGTGTCCCGTCCAATTGGCGCCGGGATCGATCATGATCGGACCGGGATATTTCCCCTCTCTTGCCAACTCGACGCGCAACGCAAAGCGTCCTTCGGTGGCGTGTTCCTCGACGCGCGTCCAGCCACATTCACGCGGATGCCAGCGGCTCATTTCGAGGAACGACTCGAACGAAGCGACGCGCGGAAGTTGACGACGCTGGACGAGGACATCGGCCAACATCGAGGCAGGTGGAATTTCCGCCACCAGCAAACAAAACGTTCCGGCCACGGCGAACGCTCGCCTGGGCCATGGCCCATAGGCTGTTGTCAGCGTCCACAGTGCTCCGGCAGCAGCGCCCAGGATGTTGGCGATCGCATCGGGGACACTCGACGAGCGTCCCACATAGGATTGCGCCACCTCGAGGATCGCCCCCATTCCGCTGGCTAGCAGAAACCCCGTGAACGCGCACAGGATGGGGCGGTTCTCGACCACAAGCCGCAGCAAGACAAAGATGGCGATGGCCAGCACAGCGAACAACGGAGCATGCACGCCATCGAACAGGGCGTGTTCCAATCGATTGCGGGCCGCAAGCGGCAGCAGCAGCATCGTGCCGAGTAGCGGCACGTAGAGTGCGGCCAGGATCACTTTGATTCGCATGATGCAAGATCGCCCCGTTTCGCGGCGCTGTCAAGCCAGGCCTTGCTGTACACTACGAACCAAGAATGGCCAGCGCCGCAGGTTCTCCGGCGCTGGCCATCTTGCAGATCGATAAGCAAACGTAGCTTGTCGCCTTCAAGCAGGCTAAGCGCCCAGATGACTTGGCGCTGTGCCTGCCGTGTTGAGCGACGACAGCGAAGGCGTCACGGAAACGCGGCGATCCGTGGCTTCGGTCTTGAATTTGGCGACCATTTCGCGAAGCGCCCCGGCCTGGGCGCCAAGTTCTTCGCTACTACTGGCCATTTCTTCGCTGCCGGCGGCTACTTCGTCGGTTACCTGAGCGACATTGCCCAACAACTGCGACACTTCATCGGCTCGCGCCGCTTGTTCGCCCGTGGAATTTGCGATGCGGGAAATCATTTCGGCCGTTTCGTTGACGCCGGAGATGATGGCTTCGAGCGATTTGCCGGTCTCTTCGCTCAGCGCCGCGCCCTCTTCCACGCGCGAGGCCGATTCGCGGATCAGCGAAGTGATTTCGCCGGCAGCCGTGTTCGAGCGTTCAGCGAGCTTCCGCACTTCGTCGGCCACAACGGCGAAGCCCATGCCGTGCTCGCCGGCGCGGGCGGCTTCGATGGCGGCGTTCAAAGCGAGCAAATTCGTTTGGCTGGCGATTTCGGCGATCACCTGAATGATCTCCTCGATCTTGCTGCTGCTCGTGCGAATCAGTTCCATCGCCTCGACCGACTTGCGAACGGCAGCGCCGCCTTGTTCGGCTTTTCCGCTGGTTTGCCGCGCCAGGCGATCGGCGTCGGCAGCGTTCTCTCGCACCTGAGCGATGACTTCGTTCAGTCCGTGGATGCTGGCCGACATCTGATCAATGGACGACGTCTGCGTTTGCGCTCCCGTGGCGAGCGATTGGGAACTTTCGGCAACGACTCGCGAACCTTCGGAAAATTGTGAGGCGCTTTGCATGACTTCGCCAATCATGTTCCGCAAGTCGGCGAACATTTGCTCCAGGCCATTGGCAAGTTCACCCACGGCGTCGTTTCCGTGAACGGTGATCTGCTTGGACAGGTCGCCATTCGCCGCCGCGCTGACGACTTCGAGCAACTGGTCGACCTTGTCTCGCAATTCTTGTTGCGCGGCGCGTTCGCGGGCCTGGCCTTCTTCGTCGCGAATTTCAGCATCGCGTTTGGCGTCGATGAACTGTTGCAGTCCTTGGCCGAGCTGGCCGATCGTGTCGGCGCCTTCGACGCCAACACGCTGGGCATAATCGCGTTTGGCGGCGCGCTCGAGCGCCGCGACCATTTGATCAGCCTTGCGTTGCAAGGATTCGGCTTCGCGTTGTTTGGCGGCCGCTTCTTCACGCTGGCGGGCGGCTTCGGCCTCTTGCTGTTGACGCTTCGTTTCGGCCTGCTGCGCCTGGGCTTGTTGCTCGCGTTCGGCGGCATCCTGCACGTCGTGCAGCATCTTTTCCGACGAGGCGACGGCCGTGTTCAACGCTTCGGCCATGCGGCCGAACTCATCCTGGCTGCTGAGAGCGAGCCGCTGCGAGAGATCACCCTGGGCGACCGCTTCGAGTACGCGGACCGTTTGATGAATCGGCTTGCAGATACCGGCGGCGAAGAACCAGGCCACCGTAGCGATCGCGGCGACTGCGACGACCATCAGCAACACGAAGCCCCAAAAGAGCGAGGACTGCGTGCTGGCGGCATCGGCTTCGATTTCGCGTACCGGCGCGAAGGCCTCGTCGCGTTCGATTTCCGTAAGCAAGGCCCATTTCAGGCCGCACAATTCCACGGGCGTATAGGCGGTCAGCACCTGCTTGCCGGCATAGTTTTCTCCGGAAACGGTGCCCGTCTTTTCGGCCAAGGCCAAATCGACGGCGTGCGTGGCGACGCGGCCTTTGTCTGGGTTGCGGTACGAAGCGACGACCGTGCGATTGACGTTGTCGCGGAAGCAATCCGAACGCACCAGGTGATCGGGGCCCACGAGGAACGCTTCACCCGTTTCGCCGAGACCCGCCCGTTCGCTCATCACGTTGGTAATTCGGTCGAGTGGCATCTGGAACATGGCGATACCGATTTTCTCTTCGCCGTCGTAGATAGGCGAAGCGATGAAGCTGGCCGGCGCATCGTACGAGGGGCCGTAGGGCCGGAAGTCTTTCAGCACCACGGCGTCCTTCTGGTTCTTGCCGTTCGCTTCGCGGAACGCTTCGCCGAAATTCGTATCGGCATACGGGCCGTCGATGAGCGATGTGGTGTAATCGAGTTCCTTAAACACCGAGTAAACGATGTCGCCCGAATCGGGATCGACGAGAAAGATGTCGTAGTAGCCAAATTTTTCCAAGTAGCTGCGGATCGCCGGATGCACGCGAGCGTGCAAGCGATCGTAGAGCGAATCCTTGGCTCCGGCATCGAGATAGTGCTTCGAGCCGAGCGGATTTGCATTCGCTTGAATGTAGGCATGTTGCAGGGCGATCGAATCGGCGTCGAGTTGATTGAGGAACGCCAGCGAATCGACCGGCTTGCCGTTGGCCTCTTCGTAAGTCTTGCCGAACTGATCCGTGTAATAGGTTCCCAGTTCCTGCTTCAGGTGGGCGATTTCTTCATCCGTATGCTTGGCGTCGACTCGATACGTACGGAATCGCTCTTTGAACACGCGCATGGCGTCGATCACCATGCGATCTTCCGAGAACGTGAGGATCTGATTTTCGATCGTGCCGAAATAGTTTTCGATCGCGGCGCGTTTTTCATCGCGCGTGGCCGTGAGCTGGCTATTGAGCTGTGCCTCCACGGTTTGTGAAGTCGCATTGCGCGCTTGATCTAAACCGCGCGAGGCGCTAACGTAGGCAAACAGGCCGGCCACGGCCACCGGAACCAAGCCGACGAGCAAGAACGCACCGATCAGTTTCTGTTTCACTTGCAGATGGGAGAATCTCATTCGTGCGATCCTTTTCCAATTCGTTGGCGGGAGGGCGACCTTTGTCGGTTGCCATGAGGGCGGGAAAGCGGCGATCGGCATAACGCCGATGGCCATGGGGAACTGGCTACCTATCGGCAACCAATAAGAAGATATAGGCTGCGGCGATGCGCCATGCCGCCAGTTCGCGCCCTTCGACTGTGCGAATTTGGCACACCGGCCGGAGAACGCTCTATCTGGCGCAGTCGTGCGGTTTTTAACGGCGGGCTATGCGTGGAGAAGCCGGGTCGTGTCACTTCGATGGATGAGGCAAAACGACCGCATTGCGGGGCGAAAACCGGGGTTTACCAGTTTCTTCACGAATTTCTTATGTTCTGCTACCATGTGAGGGCACGCAGCGCGAAACGGGGCAAGCTTCGCGCGCGGCGAGAACCGAAGTCATCACATGATCCGTAGTTTAACTGCGAGTTCGCTCCTGCTCGTTTGCGCTTCGATGGTGCGCGCGGAAGCTGCGCCGCGCCCGATGGTCGTGGTGCGCGCCGCGCCGCAAGTTGCCAGCGCGGCCGACGGCTCCGGCTCGCGGGACCACGCGTTGGGCGCTATCGTTCAGGTCGCGCGTGTTGCGGGCAACGTGGCGTATCTTGTTGACGGCGCGCCGATTGATGTCGAGCGTTTGGCCCCGCCCGACCGCGCGATGGAGCTGTTTTCGGCTCATTTGAAACGACATCCACAAGATGTTCCCACGTTGGCGGCGCGAGGAAATTTGCGTGTGTCGCTCGAACAGGTCGCAGCTTCGCTTGCCGATTTCAATCGGCTCATCGCGCTCCGTCCGGAGTCCTACCGGGCGTTGAACCAACGTGGGTTCGCGCTGAGCCGGCTGGGAAAATACGATGCGGCTTTGGCCGATTTTACCCAGGCCATTCGCCTGGCGCCGCGTTATGGAATTGCTTACTACAATCGTGGCTACGTCCGCCATCAGCAACGCGATTTCGACGGCGCGATTGCCGACTTCGATCGCGCCTTGGCGATCCTGCGCGACGATGTGGCCAGCCTGAACAATCGGGGCCTTAGTTGGTATGCCAAGGGCGACGCCGACAAGGCGCTGCAAGATTTCGACCGGGCGATCGAACTGGCGCCGAACGAAGCGCTGATCTACAACAATCGCGGCTGGGCCTGGCAACGCAAGGGCAACGCGCGACAGGCGGCCGCCGATTTTCGTGTGGCGAATCAGTTGCTGGCACAAGCCGCACCGAGTGCGAATCGCGCGGCGGAAATGCCGCGACCAGCCGTCGCGCCGCCGGTTCCAAACAAAACCGCAACGTCGCGACCCGCCGAATCGGCAGCGGCGCGTGAGCAATTCAAACGCATCTGGCGCGACATCGCCGTCAATCGACCGTTGCCGGAACGCACGACGACCGACGGGCCCGGAGCACGGCCCGGCGCGTCGCCTTCTGAGGGAATGGCCAACGTGGCCGATGTCCTGCAACGCGGCGCTGGGCTGAAGCAAGATCCCGACTTGCTCGCCGCGGTCGGCGTTTTCGCACCGGAAGAATTGCGGCGTCTGGAAGCGGAGGAGGCCGCCCGACGCGCGGCAACCGAACGAGGGAATGTCGCCGTCACGCCGCGCAGTCGCCTGGGATTCGGGCCGATCAACGCCGACACGCTGGAGGTGATTCAGACCACGGCGATTCACGGTATTTACACGTTTGAAGGTTCGCGACTGATCATCCGCGGCTCGAGCGCGGGCAATGAAGAGTTCGCGAATTTCCTGGGCGACGTCCCGCAACGCGGCGTGCAACTCACGTTGGTGCGCGAAGGCGTGTCGGTCGCCGATTTGGCCGGGCTTTCGGACCGCGACCGGATGCAGGGAATTTGGCGGATTGAAACAGCGTTCGCCGGCAAACAACAGGAAGAGGCGGTCGAACACTTGCGCTTTGTTTTTCGCAATGACCGACTCGATGTGCAGGGCAAGGATAACGCTCTCTGCCAGTTCCAGTACGTGTTGAATCCGCAGGATTCGCCCAAGACGTTTCGCCTGACTTACAAGTATTTCCGCGGTCCGGTCGGCGAGCGGCGCCGGCAGATTCGGGGCGCCGACGCCTTGGACGCCACCTACAGCTCGGGTTCCGACGCGTCGGAGTTGGTCGCGACCATCGAGCAGCCGGCGAGTAAGCGTTCGCCGGTCAAAACACTGCTGATCGTGGGGGGCGTCTTGATTGTGGTGCTGCTCATCGTGCGCTTCGGCAGCCGCTATGTCGCGCATAGCGGACAGGGAACGTACATCGCGCCATCGGCGCGGGCGGCGCCTCCACCCCGGCGGCTGCACCTTGTAATCGGGGCGGCTGCGATGTCGGCCTTGGCCGGGTGCGAGCTCATCGCCCACTTCGAATGGCAACCATTGCCGCTCGTCGAGGCGGTTCGACAATTCGCCCAGGTGTCGTTCTTCTCGACGACGCTTTCCCATTTCTCCTCCTGGGTTCGCGATCTGGCATTTGCGATTGTCGTGAGCTTTTTCTGGATGGGCGCGTTAGCCATCGATGTGCGGAGCTGGAAGAGCAAGGCCGGGCGGCTGACGCTGTTGCTCGCCGTGGGTTTGATCGTGCGGGTCTCGGTTGAGTTTCTCGACAGTTGGCTCAACGCCAACAGCGCTCTGTTTGTGGATCTCGGCCCGGAAGCGGC
>JAGQOS010000429.1 GCA_020427265.1 Planctomycetales bacterium | reverse complement strand
GAGCCCTCTCTTTTGGCGGTTGGGGCTTCAACAACACAGAATTCTCTGACGCTTGGATCTCGGAAGTCTTTGTTTACGATCGCGTGCTAACCGAAACCGAACGCAACCAACTCGGCGGCTATGTAGAATTCAACTACGGCATCTCGGTGCTGAACGCCGAATTCCTGATTCCCGAACCTTCGAGCCTCGCATTGCTCGGCATCGGTCTGTTTGGTTTGGTCATGCGTCGCCGTCCGCGACGCGTCGTGGCCTTGTTGCTCGTCGCGATGCTCGCCATGGCCGGCTCGGCCCAAGCGGCAACGACCGTCAACTTCGGCACGGTCAGCCAATTCACCGGCCCTGGCGACTTGGATCTCGACGGCAACTTCCTCTACGCCGTGAATTTCTCAGGCGACAGCGACGCACACACGGTCAACGGCCTGGCTTTCTCGGTCGACTCCCCTGCCCCGGCCGGAGCAACGTTCAACATTCCGAACAACGTGACGCCATGGCAAGTGAAGCCCGAATTCGGCGGTACGGCCGACGACAACGCCCTGGAAGACATCATGGCCGACATCCGCTGGGCCGCCGCGCCGACCACGCTGCAGGCCAACTTCGATCTGCCGGGCAACGGCTCTTACAAGCTGCAGATCCTGTGGGACGGCAATGCCGCTGAAGGCCGTCGCTGGGACATTCAAATCGAAGGGCTCGACGCCGTCGACGAAGTTACCTCGCTCGGTGTCTCCGGAACGCCTCACGATCCGAACGCCTCGACTGTTTACACGCTCGAATTCTCGACATTCCAACCCGGCTTCGATCAGCAGTTGAACGTCGTGATGGGTGGAACGAACCTCTTCGGCGCCAACGACGGTGGCGACCGCAACGCGATCTGGCAAGGCATCACGCTCGAAGCGATCTACGTCGTTCCCGAACCGACCACCGCCTTGCTGCTCGGCCTTGGCCTGGTTGGTTTGGTCGCCCGTCGCCGCCGCGGTATTGCCGGTCAGGCTGTCCGTCGCAGTGTCGCCGTGGTGTTGCTCGGCCTGGTAGCGACCAACGCTCAGGCCGCGACCTTTACGGCCGGTGTCGATGCCGATTGGCTCGGCACGATCAACGCTCCCGGTTTCGGTGGCGCGTTCGGCTATGTGAAAGGCGCTTACCCAACCTTCCCCGGCACGATCGGCATCGAACTCGATCGTCGCACGGCGGTCAGCTCCTTCACGATTGACCAGATCGACGCGGCCTCGCGGCATCGTCCGAACAACATCACCGTGTACACGAGCGCAAATCAATCGTTCAACCTGACAATGGCTGACACACAGGCGCCGCAAACCGTGAATCTGCCGCAAGCCGTGGAAACCTCGTACTTGCTCATCCAAGTGAACGATTACCACACGACCGGCAGCATCGACGACAACCCGGGTATCGTTTCGCTTTCGGTCAACGGCGGTCCGGGCCGCGTGCTCACGAACTTCAACGCCGGCATCACGCCAACGGCCGTTGGGCTGTTGAGCGCCGGATCGTTCCCGCCCTCGCGAGCAACCGACGGCACGATTCATGCCGATGAGACATCGACGGCCATCTCGACCTACTTCACGCGGAACGCTGGCGTCGACACGATTCAAGTCGACTACGCCGAAGCTCAGTTGATCGACACGATTGGCGTGGGCTTCGATGCGGTCGACTCTCGCGACCTGCCCCGCTTCGCCACGCTGGTTTACGATGGCGGCAGCGAGCAGATCGACTTTGTGGGCGACTACCTGAACTTCGCCACGTATTCGCTGAGCGATCGCATCCAAACCACGTTCCTGCGTTTGGAATTCCCCGAAGGGAGCGACACGAGCAACTGGTTCATCCACGGCGACGCGAACTACGGCCTCAGTGAGTTCCAAGCCTTCCTCGCCGTTCCCGAACCGAGCACCGCGTTGCTGTTGGGCCTGGGCCTGGTCGGTTGGGTTGCCCGTCGCCGTCGTGGCGCCGCCAGCCTGGTTGCTCGCCGCAGCATGGCAATCGTTCTGCTCGGCCTCGTTGCCGCCAACGCTCAAGCCGCGACCGTCTTCACCGGTGGCGATAACGGCGAAGGGCTCGACCTGAGCGGCAATTTCGTGCATGCCTACAACATCGGCAACGCCGGCATCGCCGCGACCACGAGCCCTTCGTGGAACGTGGGCGACGTGATCTTCGGCAACGACACGAGCAACAGCAACTTCTCGCACAATTTCGTCTCGGTGATCGACAACTGGACGGCCAACAACTTTGGCGCCACGACCAACGACAACAACCTGGAGTTCGTGATGAACTCGATCCACCACGGCCCCAGCACGGCGGGCGTGGCCACGATCCAACTCGGCAATCTCGTGGCCGGCAAGCAATACAAAGTGCAAATGATGTTCACCGAAAGCTCAGTCGGCTCGAGCCGCAACTTCGACGTCCTGGTGAATGGCGTGCTGATCGAAGACAACTTCAAGCCCAATGCCGTGATGACCGGCAGCGGCACGCCGACCAACGGCGCTGTGGTAACCCACACGTTCACGGCCGCTGACAGCACGGCGACTGTCGAACTGAACGGCCTGACCAACGCCGGCGGCGACCAGAACCCCACGCTCAGCGCCATCACGGTGGAAGATCTCTCGGGTGGCTTGGGCAGGAACGTGGCCTACGCCAAGCCGGTCATCGAAGCTTCGGGTTCGTACCCGGCCAACGGCGACGGCACGGTCAACGGTCCCAACGGTTTCTCGGCCCAGCACGTGACCGACGGCAGCAACTCCGACATCTTCGGCCAGTCGTACTGGCTCGGCAAAGACAACGATCCGACCGAATACTTCGTGATCGACCTCGGTTCGATCGAGCCGATTTCGTGGCTGGAACTGATCCCCACGCACAACCAGAACTCGAACGACCGCGGCACGCTCGACTTCGAAGTGTACGCCTCGACCGATCTCGCCTCGATCACGGGCGCCACACCCACGGCCGACCTGGTGCTTTCCGCCACGTTGACCGACCAGAGCGGCAGCATCCTGGGCACGAGTGAGATCCCCGCCGACATCTTCGGCCGTAAGGAAGGCTTCACGCCCGGTTTGTACCGTTACCTTCGCTTCGAATCGCTCACTGGCGTGGGCAACGACGCCGGCCTGAACGAGTTCATGGCCTTCACCGGATCGGTTCCCGAACCGAGCACCGCGCTGTTGCTCGGCATGGGCCTGGTCGGCCTGGTCGCACGCCGTCGCCGTAGCCTGGTCGCCCTGCCCCGCGTCGCGCCCTCGGCGTTGGCGATCGCTCTGCTCGTCGCCTCGGTCACACCTGCCTCGGCGGGCCTGACGCTGCTGTTGAATTCCAAGGAAATGACCGGCTTCAACGACCTCGACCCGGTCGCCACATGGGCTGGCGAAGTGGGCAACGCGACCCAAAGTTCCGGTGGCGCTCAACCGCTCTATCGCACGGGCATTCTTAATGGCAACCCGGTTGTACGTTTTGACGGGACCAACGACGGCATGATTACGAGCCTGACGCAAACGAGCGGCGCTTACTCGGTATTCGCAATCTACAACGGACTGAGCAGCCCCGGCCTGCATCGCGCCCTCAACGGCGGGGCGGGCCCCGGCACGGAGAACTGGCTGATCGGACCTTATACCGGCGGCGAGCATCGTCATTATGCGAATGGCTGGGTCGCCAACCCGGGCCCGGTGGCTTTGGGAACGCATGTGCTTGCCACGGCGATCAACTCGGGCATTGGCAGCGGCACTTCCTCGTTTTTCGTCAACGGCGCCGACGAGACCGACGCCGCCGCCCCGAACGGCGCGTTCGGCAACTTGGCGCTCGGGGCGTCGGGGCAATTCGCAGAAGCGCTCGATGGCGACATCGCGCTGGTCGCCGTTTTCGATCAGGAACTCACTTCCGATCAACGTATCGGCCTCGAGTTCGTGTTTGCCGACGCCTTCGGCATGACCGGGTTTACCGCCACGAAGCAACAAGAATTCGCGGCCTTGGGCCTGCTGTATAAGACAAGCTTCAACCCCGTTCCCGAACCGAGCACCGCGCTGCTGCTCGCCATGGGAGTCATCGGCCTAATCGCTCGCCGCCGCCGTAAGTAGACGAAGCTTCGCCGTGGGCGTAGCCCATGGAACGGTGAACACGAAACCTGTTCCTCAGCCGCGCAGCGGCGTCAGAGTTTAGCCGTGGGCGCAGCCCACGGAACGCGGATCATCTTTTTTCCCAAGCCGCGCAGCGGCGACATCGCTTCTATGCTCCCACCGGCAACCATTCAAAGTAAGGAACTGGCGACCATCTGCCGGCGGTTGAGCATTTCTCTATCAGCCGGCGTCGACATTCGCCGCGTGATGGCGAGCGA
>JAGQOS010000428.1 GCA_020427265.1 Planctomycetales bacterium | reverse complement strand
TCGCACCCAAGTAGCGCGATGTTCTTCCCTTTCGGCAATCTACAGGTCGCACCCTACTCGCGTTGGCTCAGCGGCTGCATGGTTGCCTTCGCAACTGTTATTGCAATCCAACCTTCGCTTCGCGCAGATGAACCGGGGCTGAAGGTCGAGTGGGAAAAAAACTTTCTCACGATCTCCGGACCGACGATTGCCGATCGCGAGATTATCGTCAACTATCTCGAAGCGTATTGCCGCGCTGGTTCGACCGACCGCGAATGGGGCGAAACGGTCATCCGGCACACCGCCGAAAAGTTGGCCGTGAAAGCGAACGGCCGGGTCATTCGCTTGCGCGATACGTTGCGCGATGGCGTGATTGTCGATCATACGATCACCGCCGGAAGCGACGAAGTCGATTTTAAACTTGTAGCGCATAACCCAACGCAGACCCCATCCGAAGCGCACTGGGCGCAGCCCTGCATTCGCGTACACAAATTTACCGGGTGCGACCCATCCGATGCGCGTCAACGGGTTCCCCCTTATGCCCGCAAGTGCTTCCTGTTCATCGATGGTAAGTTCGCGCGGCTGCCCACGCAGCCGTGGGCCGACCAGGCGCGTTATATCCCCGGCCAGGTCTATTGCCCCGCGCATGTCGATCGCAACGATGTGAACCCGCGTCCGCTGAGCAAGCTCGTTCCCTCCAACGGACTGTGCGGTTGTTTTTCACACGATGAGAAGCAGATCATGGCCGTCGTCTGGGAGCCCTATCAGGAAATCTTTCAGGGCGTGATTACGTGCATGCACAACGACTTTCGCATCGGCGGCCTTGAACCGGGCGAACGCAAGGAAATTCATGGCAAGATCTACGTGGTTCCCGCCGATGTCGACGCGCTCGTCGCACGTTTTCAGCGCGATTTTGACACCAAGTAGCTGGCGCCGGTTCGAATGATGAACCGCCGCAGTCGCCACAGGAGATTTTTTTCGATGCGATTGGGCCTTTGCGGTTTGCTGGTTTGTGTTGGTCTCTCCGTTTCAACCAACTCCATTCGCGCCGACGAATGGCCTCAATGGCGCGGTCCGAACCGCGACGGTGTCTGGCGGGAGACAGGCATCGTCGACGAATTCGACTCGGGACAAATCACCCCGCGCTGGCGACAGCCGATCGGCGCCGGCTATAGCGGGCCCACGGTCGCCGGCGGCCGTGTCTATGTAACGGATCGCCTGGTCGAGCCGCAACAGGTAGAGCGCATCCATTGCTTCGACGCCGCGTCCGGCCTACCGCTCTGGTCGCACGTCTACGACTGCCCCTACGAAATCGGGTATCAGGCAGGCCCGCGCGCCGCGGTAACCATCGATCATGGCGCAGCCTTTGCCCTGGGCGCGATGGGCCATTTGCATTGCCTCGATGCCGCGACCGGCCGCGTGCGATGGCTGCGCGATTTGAATGCGGAATATCGGATCGCCGCTACGAAACGGATGCCGATCTGGGGCATCGCAGCGGCGCCGTTGATTTTCGAGAATCTCGTGATCGTGCCGATTGGCGCAGGCGCGGGGGCTTCGATCGTCGCCCTCGACAAATCCACGGGAGCCACCGTTTGGCAAGCGCTCGACGACCGAGCGCAATATTCTGCTCCGATTCTCATCCGGCAAGCCGAGCAGAACGTATTGGTTTGCTGGACGGGCGACGGCGTAGTCGGTCTCGCACCGCGCGATGGAAAACTCTTTTGGCGCGTCGACATGACACCTCGCAACATGCCAATCGGCATCGCCACACCCGTTGTCGACGACAATCGGCTCTTCGTCACGTCGTTCTACGACGGTTCGTTGCTGCTCAAGCTGCGACAGGACGAACCGGCGGTCGAAACGCTTTGGCGGCGCGTCGGAAGGGACGAACGCAGTACCGATGCCTTGCATTCGATTATTAGCACACCGCTGTTCTCAGGCCGCACGATCTACGGCGTCGACAGCTACGGCGAACTGCGTTGCCTCGATGCAGCGACCGGCGATCGCCTGTGGGAAGACCTAACGGCCACGCCGCGTAATCGCTGGAGCAATATTCATTTCGTGCGCCATGGCGAGCGGATTTGGATGTTCAACGAACAGGGCGAACTGATCATTTCGACCCTGTCTGCCCAAGGGTTTCACGAGATCAGCCGCGCGAAGCTGATCGAGCCCACGACTGTGCAACTCAGCGGTAGCGGCCGCCGCCACGGCGTTTGTTGGGCCCATCCGGCGTTTGCCTACAAGCATGTCTTCATCCGCAGCGACGAAGAAATCCTCTGCGCAAGCCTGGCGGCCGAGTAAGAAACGGCAAGGTCGGAGTCGATAACCTATGGCGCGGCGGCCCGACGATTTCTGCAAAGATTCGCGCCCCGAGACGATCGAGCACGCTCAATTGCTGCTCGATTCGTATCGTCGCTGGTTGGGTGTGGAACTGGTCGATCGCAGCGGATCACCGGCCGACCAAGCCCAACGTTTGTTAGAAGCCGACTTTGTCGTGGTGTCGCATGGGACGCAGGACGACCCGATTTTGAACTTTGGCAATCGGGCGGCGATGCGACTGTGGGAGTTGGATTGGGAAACGCTTTGTCGGACGCCATCGCGCATGACGGCCGAGCCGGTCCATCGCGACGAACGGGCGCAACTGCTGGCGCGAACGACTCGCGACGGCTATGTCGACGACTACCAGGGAATTCGCATCTCGGCCACAGGGCGCCGGTTTCGTATCGAGCGCGCCACGGTTTGGAATCTGATCGACGCTCACGGCGCGTATGCCGGGCAGGCGGCGAAGTTTTCTGATTGGACCGACCTGCCGAGCCGACCTTTGGCAACCTAATCCGACTACGGCCCCCCAACGCCGGTCCGGTTGCTGCGTCGCAACTGCCCACAAGCCGCGTCGATAGCGTCGCCCTTGCGGTGGCGAAACTTCACGCGCACGCCCCGCGATTCCAGAATTTCGCGAAATGTTCGTTGGTTCGCCGCGCTTGGAGTCCGGTAGGGCAATCCGGCAACGGGATTGTAGGGAATCACATTTAGCAGCGCTTCGCGACGGACAAGCAAGTTGGCTAATTGATGCGCATGCTCGGCGCGATCGTTGATGTCGGCGAGCAATACGTATTCGAACGTCAGTTGTCGTCCCGAAGCGGCAAAGTAGGCGTCGGCCTCGGCCAGAATCGCCTGGAGCCCAATACTGCGGTTAACTGGAACTAACTCGGAACGCAATTCATCGTTGGGAGCGTGGAGCGAAACCGCCAACCGATATCGGGTGTTGCGCTCGGTCAGTTTCCGCATCGCCGGTGGAAGGCCGACGGTCGAGATGGTAATTCGGCGCGGGCTGATACCCAAGCCGTCGGCGCGACTCGCCATTTCAAGCGCGGGTAGGAGCGCGTCGATATTGGCCAACGGTTCACCCATCCCCATGACGACGATGTGGCTCAGCCGCTCTTGCGGTTCGAGTTGTCTGGCGAGCAGCAACATCTGCTCGATGATTTCGCCGGTCGTTAAGTTTCTCAGCACGCCGTCGAGCCCGCTGGCGCAGAAGACACAGCCCATGGCGCAGCCCACTTGGCTACTGACACAGATCGAGCGTCGCCCTTCCTCCCGCAGCAACACGCACTCGATGCGTCCTCCGTCGGCTAATTGCAGCAGCAGTTTTTCCGTCCCATCCTCGGACTTTTGATGGGCGGCCAGCGAAGTGGTCCACAGGCGAAAGTGAGCCTCGAGCTGCTCGCGGAGCTTTTTAGGCAAATCGCTCATGTCGGCAAATGAGGCGACCCGCCGCTGCATTACCCAACTCAGAATCTGGGTACAGCGAAAGGATGGCTGCCCCACCTGGGACAACCACTGGCGCAGCTCGGCGGGCTGTAGGTCGAGCAGATGGGGGCGTGGATCTTCGGCGGCAAAGGGAGTTTTCATGCCCTCATCTTCACCGCTGAACCGCGTCCGCGGAAGTGCCCGCAAGGCAAAAGCGGACAAACTTCGGCCACCACCGGTACTTGCCATGCGTTCGGCAGGCTTTCGGGGCCACCGCAGGCTTTAACCGCCGATGCCATGGGCAATTTCGTACTGCGTGATCTTGTCCTCGTTGTCCAGCGTGAGGGCAATGTCGTCCAGCCCGTTGAGCAGGCAGTGGCGACGAAAGGGCTGCACTTCGAATTCCAACTTCAGACCGTGTTGGTCCTGGATCTCGCAGGTTTCCAGGTCGACGCTCAGTTGATAGGGTGCGTATTGCGCGGCGCGGTCGAACAGATCGTCGATCACCGCCTCGGAGAGCTTGATGGGTAGCACGCCATTTTTAAAACAATTATTAAAAAAGATGTCCGCAAACGAGGGGGCTAAGACAACCCGGAAGCCATAGTCTTCCAAGGCCCA
>JAGQOS010000427.1 GCA_020427265.1 Planctomycetales bacterium | reverse complement strand
CAAGTCGCGATCCGTTAATTTCGTGCCGGCCAATTCCCGCTTGATTCTGCGTCGCGCCCGAGGCCAGGCCACGCGCATCTCTTCCGCTTCTTGGACGTTGGAAGATTGGTCCATAAGTGACAACATCACGCCTTCGACGGCAAAGGGCTTTTTCCAACAATCCAGCCAACGTGCTCTGTCAGGCCATTCAATAGCATCCCGGATTCGGCCATCCAGCGACAACGTCACGCCGTCATGAATCGTTTCCGCTCCGAATGCGGCCAACTGCGCAATCATAGCCATCGGCTTGAATCGCACCTCGCCCCATCTCTCGATTGCAAGCATCTGACAGCCCTCGACAACGATATTCCGGTTCAGCGGTCTTGTATCCGCTAGTTGCATCTTCGGCAAAAGTCGGCCTGACACTCGATTTATCGCAAAGTCATCGCAATAGATTTCAAGACAACTCAACGGCCCCGCTGCCTTTTCGCCCTTCGGTCGCCGCCACGCCTCTGGCCCCCCAACGGACGTTTGCGATTGGCGATGATCCTCAGCGTAACGAGACAATTCTTGACGCTCAGAGCGGGCGTTTTTCGGTTCTGTCCAGTGGGGGGGCCTGCGGCCTGATGTGACGGCGAACGAAGGGCGAAGCGGCAGCTACTCCACCCATCCGCGTGCGTTTCCACTCTTGCCCCGTCGGGGCAATCTATGCGCGGCCGACGGCTCTCTCCGGTCGAAGTGGCCGATTTTTCTCGGATTTGCGACTCCCGCTATGTCCACGCTGTGTGGACGACCGACGCGTGCTAGCGTAGGCGTTCAAATGCATTGGGTGAATTCCACCTCTGCACCCAACCGCGACATGCGTATCGCCCCGAAATGCCCTCGGTCAGGTTCCCCCCGAGGCAGTTCGGTGAACAGTCGAGGTGGATGCCCATATCACCTTGGCAGACCATGCTCAAGACGGTTGGGCGGCGAAGGTATTGCGTGTGCATTGGTAGTAGAAACGTCGCGTGTCGCCTCGTCACGTTCGACGGAGTAGGCCGGCACGCGACACTGTCCTAGAAGTTCAGCGTCCATTGCGCGTAGATGAAGTCGGCATCTTCGTTGGTCAGGATCTTGTCGCCGGCCCAGAAGTGCGAATATCCGAGCAGAAAGTCGCTACGAGGATTGATCGTGTACTTGGCAATGAGGTCGAGTTCCTGGCCCAAGTCGCGGCTCGTTCCTTGAGCAGGTGTTCCGCCGATCGCCGGCACGGCGCCATCTTGATTCGACTGGAAGATGTAGTACCAAAGCAGCAGGTTGAGTTTCTCGGTCGGTTTGGCTGTGAGCAGAAAGTTGACCGACTCCAGGTTCGAACGCTGCACGGCGTCGATGAAGCCAAGATATTTGTGCGCGAGCGGGAACAAATGGTTGTAGCCGTTGAAGTCGCCCCCCGGAGCATCGCCGCTGGCGTAGTCGAAGTAAGCCCACAGTGTGGGCGACCAGGGCAACTGGCCCAACTTGCGTCCCAGGCCAACCGTGGCAAAACCAGCATCCTGATCCGCGCCGACTCCAGCCGCGTCGCCACCTTGATAGGCGCCTTCAAGCTCGTAGAGCCAATCACAATGCGAACCGTTCATGCGCGCGCCAAATGTGTGCAGCGAGAAGGGCGAATCCTGGTTATCGTAGCCGAGGTAATACAGATCGTAAGTTACGTTTTCGCAGCCGCTGTAGACCGCATAAGCGCCGTAAAATTGCTGATGCCAATCGGCCTGATCAAACGCGAAAGGCGTGACCGGCACAAATGCCGTCCAGAAAGCGTCGACTTGCCAGTCGTTGCAATTCCACATCGCCTTGATGCCCTCGAACGTACGGCGTGTATTGGCCCAATCCAACGGAGAGACGTTCCGCTGAGAGCCGTAGAGCAACTCCTGGCGACCAATACGAAAAGTTAATTCGTCGAGCGCCTTAAGGTCGGCGAACAAGTTGAGCAAGTCGCCGTGGTTCTGGTCGATTGGCCGCGGCGGCAGATCGTGACCGGTCGAATCGGCAAAGATACCTTCGGCGAACACGCGGACGTTTTCGTTCACTTCGTAGTTCGCGAACAGCCGCAGTCGCGTGAGCAAGAAATCGTCGGTGGTTTGGGTGAATCGCGGCGCTCCCTTATTCATTCCTTCTTCATGGTGGTAACGCAGCCGCAACTGCCCGCCTACGTCGAGGACGCCGCAGTCGCCCACGGCGCGACGCTTGAGCGAATCGCCCAACAGGCAACCGTCGTAACATGGGTCGCACAGATAGCTGAAGTCGTTGGCGTAGAACACACCTTTATATGCGCCGGCCGCCTTCTTCATGGCCGCTTGCTTCTGTTTGCAGGTGCAGCAGCCGGCAGCGCCGTTGCATGAGCAACCGCCTTGACCGCACGCATCGCACGTTGGGGCTGCACAACCCGAGTCGCAACTCGTATTGCAGCCGCAATCGGCCGAGCCATCAGCGTAGTACGTCGTGGCCGATTCGAATGACGACTGGCGCACTTCCGCCAGCGAGTGATCGGAACGATCCGTGTCGGTGTTCGTCGATTGGGCAACAACCGCTTGAGCAAAGCCAAACGAAAAGAGCACAAGCGTAGATAGAAATGAGCTGTTCCGCATCGAGACGACCTTCCGTAATCGAGTTGCCTGCGAACCGGCGAAGTAAGGATTCGGCGGCGGACGCAGGAGAATTCCATCGGCTCCACATCGGAAATCGTCGGAATTCGCCGGAAACAGCCTTGAACGAATCATCTTGCGCCTGATCGTCAGGCCCGATCGCTAATCCTGTGGTGACGACAGCGTAGAATTTGCCGGCCACAGGACTGAACCAATGGAAGTCATGCGTGTTGGCAGCGTGTCGTTGACCGGACTGCTCCACAGTCAATTCGATTGCTGAAATGAAACGGCATGAGCGAATGTGCACACCTTCGACGTCGATGTGTGCGATTCGCAACTTCAAACAAAAAAATAGCACTCATTCGTAATCCGTACTTGACGCGCGCAGTGCGTTGCGGCGTAATGGGCTGCAGACTTCGCATTACGGGGAAATTGCGGGCGCGCAACAGGTCGCCTTTTGCGTCTAACGGATACTAGGCCGCTCCCAACTCCCTCGCGGGCAGCCAGGATTTGCTTGGCACGTGCTTTGCTGGGAATGGCGAAGACAACGGCGACGTTTGCGTTCGACGAATTTCTCCTAGGCGGATCGATGGCGGACGAACAGCGACCTGACACACCCAATCGACAGACGCCATCGGCGGCAGATGCCGCTCATGAAGTCGATCGCCGTTCGTTCCTGAGCGAAGGTTCGACCGTGACGATGGCCGGTGGGCTCGTGGCCGCGTATGGTACGCTCGGCGTTTATGCCGGGCGTTTTCTTTATCCTTCCAGTGGAACCACGGCCTGGATGTTCGTTGCGCCGGCCGACGATATCGAACCGGGCGGATCGCTCGAATTCACGACACCGGGCGGATTAAGAATAGTTATCACGCGCAGTTCCGCAAGCGCGGCCAATGTCGAGCCGCCGGTGGAGGACTTCCTGGCGCTCTCGAGCACATGCCCGCATCTTGGTTGCCGCGTGCATTGGGAATCGCAGAACGATCGCTTCTTCTGCCCTTGTCACAATGGCGCCTTCGATCCGCGCGGCCGGGCGATTGCCGGACCGCCGAAGGATGCAGGCCAAAGCCTGCCGCTCTACGCCCTGAAAGTGGAGCAGGGCCTATTGTACATCGAAGCGCCGGTGCAGCAGATGGGCGACGAAGCGTTGGCGGCGGCCGACATTCATTCGCAAGACAAACACCAGGTTTAGGAACCAAGCCGTGGGGCGATTGCAAAGCTGGATCAGCGAGCGAGTGCCGATCGAAAGCACTCAATTGCGCGAACTGACCAACGAGCCCGTGCCGAACCACATGAAGCGTTGGTGGTTCTGCCTGGGCGGAACCCCGGCGTATTTGTTCGTCGTTCAGATCGTGACCGGAATCTTGTTGGCCATCTACTACCAACCGTCGCCGACGACGGCCTACGACTCCGTCGCTTATATCACGAACGAAGCGACACTCGGTTGGTACTTCCGCAGCATGCACAAATGGGCGGCAACGCTGATGATCGCCGCCGTTATCTTGCACCAGATGCGCATTTACTTTACGGGCGCCTATCGTCGCCCGCGCGAAGTGAATTGGGTGATCGGCATGTGCCTGCTGCTCTGCACGCTGGGTCTGGGGTTCACCGGCTATAGCCTGGTTTTCGAGCAACTCAGCTATTGGGGCGCGACGGTCGGAGCGAATATCAGCGATCAAGTTCCCGTGGTCGGCAACATTGCCAAGCAATTGTTGCTGGCCGGCAACGAGTACAACGAACGCACACTGCCG
>JAGQOS010000426.1 GCA_020427265.1 Planctomycetales bacterium | reverse complement strand
GGCCCCAACGCGCAGCACTGGTCGTACACCTTGGCTTGGGGTAGATAGAGCGGGTTGTCACCTTCGATGTCGCGGCTGCTCATGTCGTTGCCGATCGAATAGCCAACCAACTCCAGGCGACTATTCACGATCAGCGCCAATTCCGGCTCAGGAACGTTCCATTTTGAGTCGACGCGAATTCGCACTGCGCCACCTGGGCCAACCACTCGCCGAGGTGTGGCCTTCATGAAGAGCTCCGGCCGGGGCGATTCATAAACGCGATCGTAGCACGAGGCGGCAGCTTCCGACTCTTCCATCCGCGCCGCCTTGCTCCTTTTGTAGGTAACACCAGCGGCCCATACTTCTTGGCGATCGATCGGCGGCAAGAGCTTTACTTCATCGAGCGCAACACTTGAGGACGATTGGCTTGCAAGCTGGCGAAGTACCTCGCTCGGTTGTGGCGATTCGAGCACGTCCGTCAGACTGATGGAATTGCCGCTGTCGCCAACCGCGATCAAACGGTTCCCATCAATCGCACCCAGCGACACTTGACCCGCGTGCTCATATTTTGCCAACTGCATGGTCGCACTAACCCTCATTTGCCTTGCGCAGCGCGATCGCCGCGGGTTGAATTTCCTCCAATTCGCCGGCCGACACGTTGGACAAGTGGGGCAGAATCGGGCCCGTTCGCGCGACGTTGGCCGCGGAAACCGCGTCGTGCAGCACGCGTATTGGACTGATACGATTGCGCAAATCTTCGAGCGGCTGGAAGATTTCTCGAATTCGCTCGGCTGCGGCAAAATCGCCCGCCTGTAAAGCCGCCAGCATTTGCATGGAAAGCTTGGGCGCCACGCAGACACATCCCGATGTGAAGCCGCCGAGACCAAAATCCCGCAAATGCACAATCGCCGGCTGCTCGCCAATTCCGCTCATAATTCGTTGCGGATCGACGGAGTCGACTAGCAAACGCAGGTATTCGTCCTGCGCCGGATCGTCGCGGACAATGGCGTATTTGATCGCTGAAAGCAGGCCATCATCCATCAACCGCGCGACGGCGTCGACCGTAATCTGACCTTCGTGTTTGATATACAGCACGGCCGGGATGCCAGCAGCTTCGACAAAATGTCGCACTCCGGTCGCGAACCCATCTTGGGTCGCGGCGAAAGCGGGTGGCAGGACCATCGCCGTTGCAAACTGTTTTTGCCGCAAGATGCGGGCCTGATCCATCATCGTTCCAAACGCAGGACCCACGGACGGAATCACAAACATGTCGTCGCCGGCAGCTTCAGCCAGCATGTCGAGCAAGCGAGCGTATTCGCTAAAGCTAATATTGTAGAAATTCGCATTGCCGCCATAGAGCAGCGTGCGCACGCCACCAGCGCGAAGGTACGCGATCAACTTCGCATTTTCTTCAACTTGGTAGGCTAGGTCGTCGTCGCGGGCGATCGGCGGCACGGCAACAACGGAAGACGCCAGGCGCTGGGGAGTAAATTCTATGTGTTCGGTTGCAGGTCGCATTCGCTATTCAAATTCTGGGGTTCGGAGTTCGGAGTTGGGCGTTGCGTGTTCGACGTCCCTAATGAATTTCCGGGTCAGCGATCTCTTCGCCGGCGTGCAGGAAATCGAAATCGCATCCTAGATGAGCCTGGGTCACATGCTGGGAGTACATCTTTCCATAACCTCGAGGGTAAAGCGGCTCGGGCGCGATCCAGGCATCGCGGCGCGCTGCGAGTTCGTCGTCGCGAACATGCAAATGCAGACGACGCCCTTCTACGTCGAGTTCGATGAGATCGCCGTCGCGCACCAGGGCGATCGGTCCGCCCTGATACGACTCGGGGGAAACGTGCAAGACACACGTGCCATAGCTGGTGCCACTCATGCGCGCATCGGAAATGCGCACCATGTCGCGCACGCCTTCTTTGAGTAGACGATCGGGTATCGGCAGCATTCCCCATTCCGGCATGCCAGGCGCGCCGAGCGGGCCGGCATTTTGCAGCACAATGACCGAGTCGGCCGTTATTTCCAACGCCGGATCGTTGAGCCGTGCGTTCATGTCGTTGTAATCCCGAAACACAACGGCCGGCCCCGTGTGTTGCAGCAATCGCGGATCGGCGGCCGTGCGTTTGATCACACAGCCATGCGGTGCGAGATTGCCACGTAGCACGTAGGTTCCGCCGGTCGGTGAAAGTGGCTTGTCGCGAGCACGAATGACTTCATTGTTATAGACTTCCGCACCGTCAATGTTCTGCCCTAAAGTCTTGCCGTTGACGGTCAGGCAGTTGCGATTCAGCAGATCGCCCAACTGGGCAAGCAATCCCAGCAGCGCGCCGGCGTCGTAAAAATCTTCCATCAGGTACTCGCCGCTCGGGCGAATGTTCGCCAGCCACGGCGTGCAGCGAGATAGCTCGTCGAACCGTTGGAGATCGAGCCGGATGCCGGCGCGGCCGGCGATGGCGATCAAATGGATGATTGCATTGGTCGACCCGCCGAGGGCCATGTCGGTCACGATCGCATTGTCGATCGCTTCGCGCGTGACGATTTGCCGCGGGCGGAGATCCTCCCAGACCATGTCGACAATCCGCCGACCGCACGCCGTAGCCATCCGTTCGTGCGTCGAATGCACGGCCGGTATCGACGAGGCGCCAGGCAAGGTCATCCCCAGTGCATCGGCCAGCGAATTCATCGTGCTCGCCGTTCCCATCGTCATGCAATGGCCGGGCGAACGCGCGATGCCGTCTTCAATTTCTCGCCAGGCATCGTCACACAAATTTCCGGCGCGACGCTCCGCCCAATATTTCCAAACATCGCTGCCGCTTCCCAGCGATTGCCCGCGCCAACCGCCGCGAAGCATGGGGCCGGCGGGCAGATAAATCGCCGGCAAGTTCATCGACAATGCTCCCATCAACAATGCCGGAGTTGTCTTGTCGCAGCCACCCATCAACACGGCGCCGTCGAGTGGATGGGCGCGAAGCACTTCCTCAGTCTCCATCGCCAACAGGTTGCGATAGAGCATCGTGGTCGGTTTCATGTAGATCTCGCTCAGAGCGAGAACGGGAATTTCGATCGGACAACCGCCGGCCTGCCACACGCCGTGCTTTACCTGTTCCGCACGCTGGCGAAAGTGGGTCTGGCAAGTATTCAGCTCGCTCCAGGTATTGAGAATGCCGATAATCGGCCGGCCCGCGAAGTCTTCTTCCGAGAGTCCCATCTGTTTGGCGCGAGAACGATGCCCAGCGGCGCGCAGATCGTCGGGACCAAACCAGCGAAAACTACGCAACTCTTCTGGGTGTCGTCGTACTGCGGAGGGTTCAGAGGGCATGATGAATTGTCGCCAAGGAAGGGCTGCCAACAAAGCCTCACATTGTAGCGGAGCTACGAAGGAGAAACGAGGGGCTCGGACTAAAGGGCAGGAGGACTTTCACGAAAGCATTTTCGTTGTTCAGGGGGGAATACTGCTTCGAACTGTTCCGTGCGAATTGTCCATTCTTCTATGCGGGCATCGGTTGCCGAGGCAACGAAACCCAAGCGGTTCGTGCAAACTTTGATTTCAGCGTTCAATGCACGCCGCCTGATGACCGATCGAGCTTCGCGGCTCGTGCGTCCCAATCCGCACGAAAGCGACAGCCACGCTTTCAGCCAGCACGCTTTGCAGACGATTACGAAAATCTCGACCGATGGATTCGCAGTCTATCCGTGTCAGTCGAACAGGCACTCGGTCCCTGCGCCAAGCTTGGGACGATCAAGAAGGAATACCGAGTTGCCAACGTTACCTACACGCCATCCGAAATGATCGGAACCAAGCGTAGGGACATTCAGTGCACACGAGAGAGCGAAGATCGCACAATATGCATTTCGTGCGTTGAACGCCACAAGTTGACGGTTCACACGCTCTTGAAGTGACTCATCCGACTTTCGCTTGGATTCAACAAGGTGATCGAAGGCCTGCAATCTGGTGTGAATATGTTCAGGGCTAACTACAATTTCGTTTGGCGGATTCGGGGCGCGAAGAATTGGCGTCACCGGTTGCCCGCCGCGATGCTAGAGCGCTTCCAACCAAAGTGCAGCGTCGTTTCGTCGGGAAATACTCACAAAAACGTTGCCGGAAACGCCACGGTTAAGTTCGACTTGAATTAGCTGGTGCGATGGATCGGCCATGGAACTTCCCGGATTTGGTTGACGCGATTATTTCCTAAACAAAAATAAAACTGCACCGCGACCCGCTACTTGTATGCCTTTACCGGGCGAGCCCAGCCGTGTAAAATCAGGGCCTTGGCGATCATCGTCAAAAATAACGAGATAAATATGACCCTTGGGAATCGATCCGATCGTTTCCTTCAGGATATGTGCCGGAGGAGGCCCTAAATTTAGATTCCGT
>JAGQOS010000425.1 GCA_020427265.1 Planctomycetales bacterium | reverse complement strand
GGCGAGATGGTGCGCTGGCGCGTCGAAGCCTTCGACACGAACCAGACTGTGTCGCAATCGCCGCTGTTTCCGGATCCGCTCGATTCACCGCAATACTTTGGCACGGTCGTGCTCGATGCTGAGCTGAACTCCGAGTTGCCCGTCTTGCACTGGTTTACCGACAACCCGGCCGGCGCGAACACGCGCGGCGGCTCGCGCGGTTCGGTGTTTTACGACGGGCGTTTCTACGACAATGTGCTGTTCGATGTGCATGGACAGTCCACATCGGGATTTCCCAAAAAGAGCTACGACGTCGATTTCAACTCGGGCAATCGCTTCCTCTGGGCCGACGGTGAGATACCGGTCAAAGACATCAACTTACTTTCGAATTGGGCCGACAAGGCGAAGGTGCGCAACACGGTTTCCTATGCCGCGTTGGCGGCCGCCGGTATGCCGCACCATTTTGCGTTTCCCGTACGAGTGGAGCAAAACGGCGAGTTTTTTAGCGTGGCCGACATGGTCGAAGACGGCGACGACCGCTACCTGGAGCGGCTCGGGCTCGATCCCAACGGCGCGCTATACAAGATGTACAACACGGGCAACTCGGCGACCTCCGGCATCGAGAAGAAGACGCGTAAGGAGGAGAACAACGACGACTTGCAGCAGTTGATCAGCGGCGCCAGCCAGTCGGGCGAGGCACGCACGCAATTCTTGTTCGATAACGTCAACATCCCCGAGGCCGTCAACTACCTTGCCGGCCACGTGCTGATTTCGAATCGCGACTGCTGCCACAAGAATTACTACTTTTATCGCGATACCGAAGGCACCGGCGAATGGCAGTTCCTGCCCTGGGACGTCGACCTGACACTCGGCCACAATTGGACAGCCGAGAACAGCTACTTTTACTTCGACGATCGCCTTTTCGCCAACAACGGGCTCTTTGTCGGTTCGAACAACACGGTGATGAACGCCCTGTTCGCCACGCCCGAAATTCGCGAAATGTATCTGCGCCGCGTCCGCACGTTGATGGATGAACTGATTCAAACCTCGGACACGCCGCGCGAAGAACGATTTTTCGAGCAACGGATCGACGAGTTGGTCGCCCGTATCGATCCGAACGAGGATCTCGATCCGCAAACGGGTTCAGACGACGCCGATCTCGATTATCAACGCTGGGGCTCCTGGGGTGATCAGGGCTCGATGCGCGAATCGGTCGAGCGGCTGCTCGCCGAGTACATCGAACCGCGACGTGAGTTTCTCTTCGGCTCGATGACCGTGGACAACGGCGGCGTGATTCCCGCGGCGGAGGCCGACGGCATCAGCCTCAACTTCGGCGAAGTCGACTTCGCGCCGCTTTCCGGCCAGGCGGCCGAAGGCTACGTGCGCCTCGACAACCCCAATGCTGCGGCGATCGATATCAGCAACTGGCGAATGACCGGCGACATCCAACATTCTTTTCTTCCCGGCACGGTAGTGCCGGCCCAGGGTTCACTTTATTTGGCGCTAGATTCCAATGCATTTCGCGCCAGGCTCGTAGGACCCTCGGGCGGACAAGGATTGTTCGTCCAGCAGGCCGAATCGGGTGTGCTCTCGTCGCTAGGCGGTGTTCTGCAAATTCAGAATGCCGCCGGCGAGTTGGTCAACGCACTGGCCTACGGCGCAGGACATTCCGACGTCCAGCAAGCGTTGAGAATTACCGAGATCCATTACCATCCGTTTGAGGTTAGCGAGGCGGAAATCGCCGCCGGCTTTCGAGACGAAGCCGCCTTCGAGTTCGTCGAATTGAAAAACACGGGCGCGACGCCACTCGACTTGACCGACGTGCGTTTCATTTCCGCCGACGGTCAAGGCTTCGAATTCAACTTCACCGGCAGCGCGATCTCCACGCTCGCCCCGGGCGAGTTCGTGCTGATTGTGGCCGACGCAACGGCTTTTGCATTGCGTTACGAAACGGGGTTGCCGGTTGCTGGCGAGTTCGCCGACCGGCTTTCCAACGGCGGGCAGTCGCTCACGCTCGTCGATGCCGGTGGCGGCATCGTGGTCGACTTGAACTATGGCGACGCAGGCGATTGGCCCGAACGGGCCGACGGGTTTGGCAGTTCGTTGGAAGCCGTGCAGTCGCTCGTCGATCTCGATGCCCCCGAAAATTGGCGTGCGAGCAGCGAGTTTGGCGGATCACCTGGTCGCGACGGCGCAGGACCTCGCGCGGATATCGTGGTGAATGAAGTCGTTTCGAACTCCGATGTCGCGCAGTTCGACAGCGTCGAACTCTTCAATCGCACGGCTCAACCAATCGACATCGGCGGCTGGTACTTGAGCGACAGCCGCGATCTGTATCGCAAGTTTCGCATTCCGGATGGCACCATTTTGGCGGGCGGCGGCTACCTGGTGTTCGACGAGGCCGACTTCAACGCTTCGCCCGGCAGCAACCCGCGCGCTTTTGCCTTCAATGGCGAAGCGGGTGACGATGTGTGGTTGTTGGCGGCCGACGCCAACGATCGGTTGACCTGGTTTGTCGATCACATCGAGTTTGGCGGATCGCTTCCCGATGTTTCACTAGGCCGCTGGCCCAATGGCGACGGCGCCGTCCTGCCCTTGCGTGCTGTAACGCTGGGCGCTGAAAACGCACCTCATCAGCTTCCCGAATTGCTTCTGAGCGAAGTTCAGTACAACCCGGGCGAGAATCGCGATGCCGATCTTGAATTCGTCGAAATCTACAACCCGACGGGCGACGCGATTGAGCTTGCCGGCTGGCGCTTGCGCGGTGGAATCGACTTCGAATTCGCCGAGGGAACCGCCATCTCGCCGTTTTCCACATTGGTTGTGCTGCCGTTCAATCCGCTCAAGACCGACCCCTTCGGTCGCCTGGTCAACGCGGATCGGGCCGACGCGTTTCGGACACGTTATCAAATCGATGCGTCGGTCGAATTGGTCGGCGGCTACTCCGGCCAGCTCAACAACGCCGGCGAGTCGCTGCGTCTGGAGTCCTCGGTCGTGCCCTCATTCGACTCGCCGGCTGCACCCTATTACTTCGTCGTCGACACGGTCGTATTTGCACCCCAATCGCCTTGGCCTGTCGAGGCCGACGGCAGCGGGCAGAGCCTCGAGCGGGCGTTCGTCAATTGGGCCGGCGATCAGCCGACGAGTTGGCCCGCGACGCCGCCCTCGCCCGGTGCTTATCACGGTCGAGCGAGCACGTTTGAAGTGCTTTCGACCCAGCCCCGTGCCGGCTATGTCGACATTCGCCTGCTCGACGAGCTCGATGACTCGGCGTTGAACTTATACGACGGTGTCGATACTCCGGTCGATCTGCCCGACGTAATTCTCGAAGGCGCGAATCAAGGCGTTGTTCCGGGAAGCGCGGTCTTTTCCGCGACGCAACGGCGGTTGAGATTTGTGCCCACCGGCAACTCGCCCCTGCCGCCCGATGACTATACGTTGCGGCTGGTCAGCAGTGCGGCGGCATTCGTAAACGGACAAGGCGAATTGCTCGACGGCGAGGGCGACCTGCAGCCGGGCGGCGCGTACGAATATCGCTGGACCGTGCCGGCAACGCCCGCTGCGACCGTCATTGCAACGCCCGACTTCGTTCGACCGGCCGGGCAATTGCTCGAGATCGGGGCGTCCACGGGATTGCCAGTTTCGATCAGCGACGGCGTTGGCGTCGTCGACGTCGAATTCGATTTGCGTTACGACTCGGCCAAGTTACTCGTCTTCGGAATCAATCCAGCAACGACCTTGCCTGCCGGTTGGAGTCTCGAAAAGCAAGAAGTCATCGCTCCGGGGCACGTACGCCTGGGGCTCTCAGGCGACTTGGCGCTGCCCGCCGGCCAGGTGGAACTGATCACGCTTTCCGCGGTCATGGCCGCCGGGCCAACCGGCGCCGTTCAAGCGATTCGCATCGAAAACCCGATCGTGAACCAGAGCGAGATTCGCGCCGCCGGCGACGCATCGGTCGCCGTGCTGGGGTACTTTGGCGATGCCAGTGGCGAAGGCGGCCTCAGCGGCCTCGATGCGGCGTTGATCGCGCGCGCGGTTGTCGGGTTCGACAGTGGATTCGACGCCTTTGACCGGGTTGATCCGCGTATTATCGGCGATGTAACGGGCAATGGCCGGCTGTCGGCGCTCGACGCCTCATTTGTAGCCCGTAAGGCGATCGGTCTCGAACAACCAGAAATTCCCGATGTACCAGCTCCTCCGCCGGGTTCAGCCGCGCGAACATCATCCGCCGTCGACGGTTGGGCCCTCGCTACGCTCGACACGCCGCACGCCGCGCCGGAAAGTGCCGCGGAAGAAGTCAACTCGCTTCTCGTAAAGGCCGACACATCGATCGAGCCAGCAATCAAGTCGCTAGCCGTTGCGGCCGTTTTCGAAGGCAACGAAGCGTGGCTTGA
>JAGQOS010000424.1 GCA_020427265.1 Planctomycetales bacterium | reverse complement strand
CGTGTTTAATAACATTCTTGAAAACGCCTTACAGGCATGTGGCGAACAGCCGGAAATCCACGTGACGTATGCCGAGCAAAACGAGCCTCGCCGATCCGTGAGCATCGCCATTCGCGACAATGGCGGTGGAATCGCGCCGCAGCATATGACCGAAGTGTTTGACTCGTTCTTTACGACCAAGAGCGAGGGAACTGGGTTAGGCATGGCGATCGCGCAGCGGATTGTCGAGGCTCATGGTGGGCGCATCGCAATCAACACGGTGCTTCGCGAGGGCGCCGAGTTTGTCGTGACGCTGCCGCGAAATGAAAAGTGATGCGTCGTTTGCTGCGTGAATCGGGGCCAGGGCCGTGAACGCCATCGGAGCCGGGCGGATTGCGTTCGTAGCGAAGGTCTGCCGCGAAAACATGCAATGCGGATGTGGCCCATTCGTGTGTTGCACGCTAGGATCCCATGACCTCGTCGTCCGTTACCTGATATTTCTCAAGGAGACGGTAGAGGCTGCGGCGGCTTACGCCGAGCAATTGTGCGGAGCGAAGCTTGTTCCCGCGCTCCTGCCTCATCGCTTCGACGACGCGCGCCCGAGTTAACGCCGCCAAGTCAAGCTGATGAAAGTCGGCTGGCGCGGCGTTTGAGGATTCCTTAGCGGTGATTTCCGGCGGCAGATTTCGTCGCCGGATGACCTCGTCGTCGGCGAGAATCTTGGCTCGTTCAATGGCGTTCATCAATTGGCGCACATTGCCGGGCCAGGAGTACTTTTGGATTGCTTCTCGGGCCGCGGGCTCCCAGTCCCAACCGGGCCCTGCAAACTTGTCTGCCAGCAGCAGTGTATCATCACCCCGCTCGCGCAACGGAGGAATCTGTATTGTGAGGACATTAATCCGGTAGTACAGATCCTCGCGAAAACGCTTCGCTTCGACTTCGGCGCCCAAGTCTCGATTCGTGGCTGCCAAGACTCGCACGTTTACACGGCGGTCGCGCACTGAGCCAACTCGACGCATCCAACCGTCTTCAAGGACTCGCAGGAGCTTGGGTTGAAGCGCAGGCGAAAGTTCGCCAATTTCGTCAATAAACAGCGTGCCGCCATCAGCAACCTCGAAGAGGCCTTCTTTGGCCGAAGCCGCACCGGTGAAGGCGCCTTTTTCATGCCCGAATAACTCGCTTTCCAGTAGCGATTCCGGCAGAGCGGCGCAGTTGATGACAACCAGAGGCTTCGCGGACAATTGGCTGGCCTGGTGCAGGGCTTTCGCCACCAGTTCCTTGCCCGTACCACTTTCTCCCTGAATCAAGATCGGCTTGTCGGTTGGTCCGACGCGCTCGACTAGCCGAAACACTTCTTGCATGGCCGGAGATTGGCCGACCATTCCCGATGTATTTCCATTGCGAGAGCGTTCAATTACGGCCCGAAGCTGACGATTCTCCTTACGCAAGTGGCCAGCTTCGATCGCGCGCTGGACGACTGCGGCCAAATGCTTGAATCGCACCGGCTTTGTCAGGAAATCGTGAGCGCCAAGCTTCATGGCCTGGACTGCCGTTTCGATGGTTCCCTGACCGGTCAGCATGACGACTTCCGTCTCAGGACTGATGCCGCGTATCTTTTCCAGCAGTTCAATCCCGTTCATTCCAGGCATGGCGACGTCGAGAATCGCGACTTGAAACACTCGCTGGCTCAGTAATTCGATCGCTGCTTCGCCATTGGGGGCCGAGGAAACTTCGCAGCCGATATCGCGGAAATACTGCGACGCCCGCTTGCGAATCTCATCATCGTCGTCGACAAACAGCAGGTCTGTATTGGCAAAGTCGTTCATTGGTTCTCACTGGACACATTCTGCAAGCGCGCAGGGTGCGGATACGCACAACAGTTAACGATGTTTCGCGGCATGGAGACCGTTCCCTGGATCAACTTCGGGGTATTTTAACAGGCTTCTGCAAAGAAACCGGACCATGGCACCGCTCTTGCAGCCTTGGATTGTCAAGTTGTTATTTTACCGCGAACGTGATCGCGGGCAACTGCGGTCGTGGTCCACTGTCAGCCGGTTCGTACGCGTTTCTGGTGAATGCTATGGCTCAGAGCCTGCTGGAATTCCTGGGGAATCCGTCGTCGTACCCGGAACACCCCAAACGAGTCGAGGTGCGTCAGACTCACACTTCGTGGGTCTTTTTGACTGATACTCGCGCCTACAAGCTCAAGAAGCCCGTGAAGTTTGATTTCCTGGACTTCTCGACGGTCGACCAACGCCGAAAGGCGTGCGCCGACGAGTTGCGACTCAATCAGCGCCTGGCGCCCGATGTGTATCAGGATGTGACGCCAATCTACCTAGATGCCAAGGGGAGATATAGTCTGCGGAAGAAGGGGCAGATAGCAGATTGGCTCGTCAAGATGCGTAGACTGGACGATGCGCGATCACTGCAATCTCAGATCGAAACAGACACCGTTTCTGCGACGGAGATCGCACGACTTGCCTCGCGGCTTACGCAGTTTTATGGCGATGCTCCGCCCGTTTCCTTACAGCCAAGCGAATATCGCTTCGCGCTCGACTGTCATATTCGCGCTAACCGCACTGTGTTGCTTGACCATGTTCGTGATCGCCAGGGTGATGTTGTCCGTCGCGTTCATACGGCGCAGTTGCTTTACTTGCATGCGAAGGCGTGTGTCTTTGATGAGCGAGTGTGCGATGGACGAATCGTCGAGGGACACGGCGACCTGCGGCCGGAGCATATCTATCTCTTGTCGACGCCCACGATTATCGATTGCATCGAGTTTAGTCGCGAGTTTCGCGAACTAGATGTAGTCGACGAACTCGCGTTCCTGGCCATGGAGTGCTCGCGTGCACACGCAGCATGGATCGGAAAGCAAATTCTGCAAGCCTATGTCGATGCTTCGGGTGATCGCGTTCCAGAAGAATTGCTGGCGTTTTATGCTACCTACCGTGCTTGCGTGCGGGCCAAGGTCGCACTGTTGCGCGGCGACCAAATGGCCGAGGGTCCGGGCCCTGTTGCACACGACGAAGCCGTAGAGTACTTGCAGTTAGCCGACGAACAGGCGACGCGATTCGGTCAGGCCGTTGTATTTGTTGTGCGAGGATTGACGGGCACGGGAAAAACGACGACGGCCAAGGCGCTCGCCGAGCGATTCGGGCTACACCACCTGCAGACGGATCTCGTTCGTCGACAAATGTTCCCTGCCAATAGCGGGGAGACTCCTGCGTATGGCGAGGGTCGCTATGCGCCAGAGAATCGCCAACATGTGTATGAGGAACTACTGCGTCGGGCTGAAGTGTTACTAGCCCGTGGATTGTCTGTTGTTCTGGATGGTACCTTTGCCACAAGCCAACTCCATGAACGTGTGATGGAAGTTGCCGAACGATTTCATGCCAAACCACTGTTCATCAACTGCACTTGCGAGGCGGAACTGGCCACCGGACGGATCGAACAAAGACGGTTACTCGGCGACGCACTCTCAGAAGCGACTCCCTCGACGCATGCCCGGCAGTGCCGCGCAGAACAGCTACCTCGTGCGTCGATTCCTCAGTGCAGTATCGACACAAGCTGTGCCATTTCGCTGATCGAGCGGACGGTTGCAAGTGCGATCTCTCGATGCCGAGCGACCGCTACAGGAGTGTAAATCGCCTTTGAAACGGAATCCGAACCCGGTCCAGACTGTGCCACTGACAGAGCATCAGGCTCCGCCATGCGCATATTCTTACAGAGACGCGGCAAGAGCGAATCTGAAATCTCTAAACCGAAATGCCGTTAGAAGTCGACCTCGATGCCAAAGGCTTGCTCGATCAGGCGGCTTTCTGCCGCTTCGTGCTCGTGGAGTCGGGCTTCGAATTTCGCGAATCGATTTTGCACCGAACGCAAGTGTGTGTGCTTCGCTTGCGCGGATTCCACCGTGCGAATAATTTCATCCATCTCGCACAGCAACTCTTGGTGCTCGTGCTCAAGGCGATCCGCCTCGTGGCCGAGTCCTGGGGCTCGACATACGGCTTCGTCGATGCACCCTCCTTCGTCTTCCTCGCGGAAGTGGCCGCGGATCATCGTGCGGAGCGCACGCAACTCCTCGGCTAACTGTCTCGGCGTGAGTGTGGCGCCTTGTTGCTTCTCCGATGGCCACTCGTGTTCGAGATGCCTGAGGAGGTCGTCTAGCCGGCGGTGTTCTTCACGCATGTGGAGAACATACGGCAAGCAATCGTCTCTCTTGTCCATCGCATCCTCCTTTCCTTGTCACGTTGTCAACGCGACCATTGCCGGAAGCCAAGGGCGAGATCTGCTCGCGCGTCGTCGTGCTATCCGTGCTACCTGTCGGTCGGTTGCCGGTAAGTAAGCACTGGGCAGGTGGCGCGACGTACCACGGCTTCGGCGACACTGCCCATGAGCAGCCGTCGCAATCCA
>JAGQOS010000423.1 GCA_020427265.1 Planctomycetales bacterium | reverse complement strand
CCTGTGGCGGCAGTCGTTTGCGCCGTCGTGCTCGTGTTGAATGTGTTGTTCGTGCTGATATTGTTCAAAGAATTGCGGATCAGCACATTCGATCCACAGATGGCCACGGCGCAAGGAATTCCCGCCTGGTGGTTGCAGTATGCGGTGATGGGCCTTACGGCGCTAACGCTCGTTGCTGCGTTCGAGAGTGTCGGCAGCATTCTTGTCATCGCCATGCTGATCGTGCCGGCCGCTACCGCTTCGCTGCTGACCGACCGTTTGGGAGTTTTGTTAACGATTTCGCTGATTGTGGCGGCGGCCGCCGCCACCGGCGGTCATGTAGCGGCCATTACTGTGCCGTCGATTCTCTTTAGCCGTCTGGGTTATCCGATGGTGCAAGATGCGAGCACGTCGGGCATGATGGCCGTTGTCGCGGGACTGCTGTTCGTGGCCACGCTGTTGGTTGCGCCCCGTTACGGCATATTGGGCCGTATGCTAAGCCGATGGCGGCTCGGGGTGCGAATTGTGCGTGAAGACTTGTTGGGCTTCGTCTTTCGCGCCGAGGAGGGCGGCCTGCGAGGTGTTTCCACGCCGGATATCCAGGCAACTTTTCCCCGTTCGACGTTCAGGCTGCGACTTGCATTGCGGCAGCTCGAACGTGGCGGACTAGTGCGACAGAGCCCGATCGGTATCGCGTTGACCGATAGCGGACGCAGCGAAGCGCGCGAACTCGTACGATCGCATCGCCTGTGGGAAAGCTACATGGCGTTGCACTTTCAGGTGCCCGACGACCACCTGCACTCCACGGCCGAGCGTGTGGAGCACTACATCGATGGCGAATTTCGCCGCGAACTGGCGTACGAGCTCGATCAGCCCGCCGTCGATCCGCACGGGCAAAGCATTCCCGTCGAATCGCCGAAGGCGGACCCAGAGTCGAACGCTGAGGGGGCCCAAAAACAACAGGGCCCCGAGTAAACTCGGAGCCCTGATTGCTGCTTTTGTAATCGCTTGCCTCGCCGCGACGGCGATACGGGCTAAACGCGATCTTTCAGCGCTTTGAGCGGCGAAATCTTGACCACGTTGCGGGCCGGCTTCGCTTTGATGATGGTCGGCTCTTTGGTAAACGGGTTGATTCCCGGGCGCTCCGGTTCTGCCGGCTTGCGCTGAACCTTCACCTTCATCAGGTTGGGCACGGTGAAAACACCGGGTCCATCCGTAGCGACGCTTTCCACAATCAGGTTGCCAAGTTCTTCAAGAACGCTGGTTACCTGCTGTTTGGAAAGGCCGGTACGTTCGGCCAAGGTGTTGAGGGTCTGGGTTTTTGTCAGGGGCTTGTCCACGTTTTAGTTCCTTTCGTCCTGGAATTCTGCAAATCGCGTTTACACCGTTTTGCCGTGGATTTCTGTCCTAGCCGGCGCCGACGGGCGACGCGTTCACTACCTCAATCGTATAGCGTCACGCTTGCGCGTTGCGAGTTCGGAATCACCAAAATCGCGGGAAAAACGCCCGCTTCGTTCCGGTCTCGCTAACTGTGCTTATTGTAAGACTCGATCAAAGGACCTTCAACGTCCAGAAATTCGACCCGAACCCCCTGATTTGTGTAGATTCTGTGGCTCTGGGCGTGCTGGGGGGGATGCGTTAAATCGCGATGCGGCTCCAAGCCCTTGGCTTCCGCGGTCTTTTGCCATTTGGCCGTGCGATATCACCCGTAGTTCAACGCCGTTTACGGTCCCGAGATGCGATCGACCGCATCGCGGAGGCTGCGACCCAGGTCGTTCGTCGCCGATTGCTTGAGTAGGTGATCCTTTTTGGCCTTGATAATCGCCGCGGCCAACTGCGTGTGTGTAGTCCAATCGGCAATGCCGAATTCGCGTACGTCGACATAGGTTTCCGAGAATTTGGCTTCGAGCTTCGGAATCAGGTAAAAGCCGTCGGTGGCGCGCACCACATGATAGCGTTGCGCGCCGAACACGCCGGCCGCCCCTACAACAACGCCCAACAGAAAAACTGGCAATCGGCCCATCGGCCTGGTCCTTTGACTTTGCAGAGTCTGAAATGGCGGAGGCCGACAACTCGTCGGCGACCAAAACCACGACTCTACTCTTACGGGCGGAGCCGCGGCAAGACGATTTCACGGCGATTGCCATAACCCCTGCTAGGCCCGCGGAGCGAATTAGAGTAGCCTGTGGCGATGAAAAACGCGACGTATCGCCCACCGCCCACCGGACCAACCGCTTGGCTCTTGCTGCTAGCGTTCATGCCGTTCGGACTCAAGGCGGCGACGGTCGCCTTCGAAGCCACTGGTTATCTGGCGCAGTCGAGTTACAAGTTCGCGCAGATTGCCGCACCCGTTTATTGGCGCTACTCGTTCGGCAACCGGCGTGGTTGGTCGGTATTGTGGCCGTTCGAGCAAGGAAAGCCCGCGGGGCCGGTGTGGTTGGCGGCCATTGCCATCGCAGCATTGCTAGCAGGCACGGCGGTTTTGGCGATCTTGCTGCTGGCCGGTCCCTTGGCATTGGACCGCGCCGAATTGAAAGCCGGGCTCGACGCCAAGTTCTCACTCACTCCGGCGTTGGCGCTCGGAATTGTGGTTTACCTGTTCACCTGGAACGCGGCGCTCGAAGAACTTCATTTCCGGGCCTGGCTCGATCGCGAGTTGCACGCGCGCTTCGGTGCGATTGCCGGCACGGCTGGCAGCGCCACAGCGTTTGCCGCCATGCATCTGTTTATCTTCGCGGATCTCCCAGTGGCCACGCCGTTGCTCCTCGTGCTTGTTTTTCTCTCGCTTGCGCTTGCCGGAGCAGCTTGGAGCTGGCTGCGCCGCCGGCCGGGCGGAATTCATGCCGCCTGGCTGTCGCACGGGCTGACCGACGCGGGGCTGCTGACCTGGGGCCTCTTTTGGTTGGGCTATTTCTAGAGCGGGTCACTAATCATGGAAGATTCATCGATCGACAACGAGACTCCCGGCCGCAGCGCCCCGGAGATTACCTCGGGCGGCCTGCGTAACGCAAGCTTCCTGGGGCTGCTGCTCACGCAATGGCTCGGCGCGATGAACGACAACATCATCCGTTGGCTCGTCATTGGCGTGGGCAAGCAATACGTTGAGCAGGCGCAGGTCAACATGGTGCTGAGCGTCGGCACGATGTGTTTTGTCGTGCCCTATCTCGTGCTCGCCGCGCCGGCGGGCTATCTGGCGGACCGTTTTAGCAAACGCAAGGTGATCGTCGGCTGCAAAGTGGCCGAAGTCGTGATCGCGGCGCTCTGTGTGCTGGCCATCTACCTGGGCAATATCTATTTCCTGTTCGCCGTCGTCGCCACAATGGGCGCGCAAAGCGCCTTGTTCGGTCCGGCCAAGCTCGGCAGCATTCCCGAAATGCTCAAATCCGACAAGATTTCGGCGGCGAACGGGTTGCTCGGGCTGACGACCGTCGTGGCGACCGTTGCCGGCACGGCCATTGGGAACTTGCTGAGCGATGCCACGATGCCCAAGGGGCAGCATCACCTTTGGTTGCCGGCCGTAGTGATGATTGGCATCGCTGCGGTTGGTTGGTTTACGAGCCTGCTCATCGCCCGCCTTCCCGCCGCCGATCCGTCGCGCCGCTTTCCCTGGGACGCCCCAGCCCAAACCGTGCGCGATTTGGCCACGCTCGCCCGCAGTCGCGCGCTGCTGCGTGTTGCGCTCGGAATCATGTTCTTCTGGTCGCTCGGGGCGCTGGCGCAACTGAATATCGATCAATACGGGTTCGAAGGCGGCGCGCAGCGGCAATCGCAGATTACACCTTTGCTGATCGCCCTTGTCGCCGGCGTAGGCGCGGGCAGTGTGCTGGCCGGCATCTGGTCGGGTGGCCGGGTCGAGCTTGGCATCCTTCCGCTTGGCGCCGGCGGCGTGGCGCTGTCGTCGATCCTGCTATTTACCGTCCAAGGTGCGATCATCGATCCGACTACTCATTGGACGGCCAGCTACGTGGCCGCCTGCGCATTTCTGATCATGCTCGGCATCAGCGCTGGCCTGTTCGACGTGCCCCTGGCCGCCTACATGCAACATCACAGTCCGCCCGAATCGCGCGGGTCTATTTTAGCGGCGAGCAACTTTTTGACGTTCGCTGGCATGGCGGTCAGCGCCGGCGCATTCGCCGTATTGCGCTCGCAACAGGCCGACGGCGAGCCGCTCTTCAGCGCCCGGCAGATCTTTCTCTTGTGCGGTCTGTTCACGATTCCCGTGTTCATCTACATCATGTGGCGTATTCCCTATGCCTCAATTCGTTTTCTCGTTTGGCTCGCCACGCACACGGTGTATCGCGTGCGCGTTTTCGGCAAGCAGCAACTACCCGAACGCGGCGGGGCGTTGCTCGTGTCGAATCATGTCACCTGGATCGACGCCGCGCTGCTCACGGTCACCTCTTCGCGGCCGTTGCGTTTGGTTGTCGACGCCGAATTGCTCAAGCACCCGCT
>JAGQOS010000422.1 GCA_020427265.1 Planctomycetales bacterium | reverse complement strand
GTTTCCACACCTGCGGAAGGACGTGGTGCGCTGCCGGGCGTCTCCTCGCACTCTGTCGCCAACGGGCGTTGGCACAGCCAACACTGCTCGGCGCCCTCGGCCAGCGAAGCGTCACATTCCGGGCAAAGATGCGGCGAGCTCATCCGTTAGAAGCCTCCCCGAGATAGGGCGACCAGGCAGTAGACGAAAAAGGCCAAAAACGCCAACGCCGCCAGGCCAAAAAACGTCGCGACGATCAATGCCGCCGAGATGACGAATGATTCGACTTTCCGCCCCGTCGAAACTTGCTCGCCCCGCGCCTCGTGCCGCCGGGTGCGAATGACCGTAATCAGAAAGGCCGGCAAAACGATGAGCAGCAATAATCCACTGAGGCCGGGTGCGAAATCCGCCAAGCCAAACGCAACGCATAAAATAGTGACCAGTAGCAACAGCGTGCTCAGTGCAAACGAAGCGGCTGATCTGCGAATTTGTTCGGGAACGATCTCGGCCAGAATCACTTCCTCTGATCGCGCCGAACTGGCTTCGAGATTGCCCGAGCAGAGCCAACAGCGCGTGACGGCGGCCCGGTTCATTGCACCACATTCAGGACAAAGGCTGCTCCGTATGCCTTCCATGCGCACCCGACTCCGCTATCGCGACGACTCCAACGCTTCCAGCCGTTCGATGACACTTTCGGCCAGACTCCGCATGCGACGCAGAACTTGTCCGAGTAGCACCCCGGCCAAGGTAATCGCTATCAGTACAATCAATTGTTCGTAGCGAGGCACGCGCAGATCGACATTACCGCGGCCAAACGTTTGCGGCCATTTGGCGACTCCGAGAATCGCCAAGTAGCCCAGGGCTACGGCTGGCGTCGTAAAGCGAATCAAGGGCAGGCTCAAACGCAGTGCTGCAAGCGCCAAGATCAGAAAGTACCCCACGATTAATGGGCTGCGTGGTCCGTCACCTAGATAGAGGATGGCCGAGAGCAAAATCACATCACAACTGGTCGATAGGAATTTGAGCCAGTGCGGAAAAATCTGCTGACGCAGGCAAACTTGAATGCCCATGGCCAGCATCGTCCAAGCCACGGCGATCGCCGTAACCGCCTGATGAAACGCCAGAGAAACGCTATAGTTCTCGCCCAATTGCAGGAAGCCGAGATTCACCTGGTGGTAGTTGAGCAAATGGAGCGTGTAGAATGCGCCGACCGCGATGATTCGCAGTAAATTCGCGCGACCTTCCCCTTCATATTCCTGCCATCGCAGGGCGATGTACCACTGCCTGGCCTGCGTTGCCATGCTCTCGTCCGTCATGACGTTTGACTCCCGGACCAAAGGGAAAAAGCTGAGAACGCTGATTGTCTCATTTTGTGATGGTTTGGCAAGTTCGTCTCATCCAAAATCATGCTGGCGCGCTTTGCAACAGAGTGGTCTATTTGTCACACTGATCAACGTTATCTAACCAATTTCTTAACCCTAGAGCGAGGATGCCATCCGATGCGCAGCCGAGAAGTATCGCGACGCAGGTTTTTGCAAGGTTCGAGTGCTGCCGGTGTTTGCGGCGTCGGTGGTTTTTTTGCTCCACGGTCGAGGGCTGAGCAACCGCCACGGCACAAGGTAGAACGACTGGGTATCGGTGGAATCGGTCTGCGATATCAAGGCACGGTGATTACCGACAAGGCGCGGCTCTACGGCGACGTGGTCGCCCTCTGCGATGTCGATCGGCATGTGCGCGAGCAAGCGCGTGCGAGCTTCGGCAGCACGCCCAAAATTTTCGAAGATTATCGCGAATTGCTGGCTCGGCCCGAAGTCGATGTCGTGATGATCGGCGCGCCCGATCACTGGCATGTAAAGATGGCGGTCGACGCCTGTCGCGCGGGCAAGGATGTTTACGTAGAGAAGCCGATTTCACTAACGGTCGACGAAGGCAAGATCTTGCGGCGTGTTGCCCGGGAAACCGGCCGCGTCGTTCAGGTTGGTAGTTGGCAACGAAGCGATGCACGGTATCGCCAGGCTGTGGAAATGGTTCGTGCGGGTCGCCTCGGCGATTTGAAGCGAGTTACGTGTGTTACCGGGCCCAATCCCAGGGGCGGGCCTTTTCCCGTGCGTCCCGTTCCCGGGCACTTGAACTGGGATCTGTGGCTCGGCCCCGCTCCGCAGACGCCGTACATTGAAGAACGCTGCCACTATACATTTCGTTGGTGGTACCAATATGCCGGCGGCAAGATCACCGACTGGGGAGCGCACGATATCGACATCGCGCAATGGGCAATCAACGAGTATCCCATTGCGATTGACGCCCGGGGCACGTTGCCGCAAATCGCCGACGGCTACAACGTCTCCACCGACTTTCAAGCCAAAGTGCGTTATCCGAGCGGCGTCGAATTGGTCGTTTCCGAAGAGGGACGCACTGGCGTGCTTTTCGAAGGCGAGAAGGGACGCATGTTTGTGAATCGCGGCACGCTGGCCGGGACTCCCGTCGACGATCTGAAGACCGATCCCCTGCCCCGTGATATGTTTCGGCTTTACGATTTCGACAATCATGAGCGACCGGAGCGAGTTGGGAAACTCGATGCGATCGTCAACCACATGGGAAATTTTTTCGACTGCGTCGCATCGAGAGAAACGCCCATTTCAGATTTCGAGAGCCAGCACCGTAGCGCCACGACTTGCCACCTGATCAACCTCTCGATCCGCCTGGGGCGTCCACTTCGGTGGAATGCTCAGTCAGAACAGTTTGTGGATGATTCGGCGGCTGATGCCTGGCTGCGCAGAGAATCGCGAAAGGGATTCGAGATTGCGTAGGATTTATGGACGCAATCAGGTCGTCGGATCATCGCCAAGGGGCGCAGTACGCAGCGCTGGGGTGCGCTCGACGTAGCTCTCTTTGATTTTCAGCAAGTCGTCTTGGCAGGCGAGAAATGCGTTGACGCAGCGCGGGTCCCACTGCGTGCCGGTTCCGTCACGTAGAATCGCGATCGCTTTTTCGATCGCCATGCCTTGTCGATACGGGCGATCGCTCGTCATCGCGTCGAAGGCGTCGGCAACCGCCAAAATGCGTCCGTCTAGCGGAATTTCCTCGCCGGCGAGATGGTCGGGGTAGCCTTTGCCATCGAATCGCTCATGATGGTAGAGCACGCCAGGCAGCACATAACGCATCTGCTCCAGGTCGTTGAGAATCGCCCAACCTTCGTCGGGGTGTTGTTTGATTTCCTCGAACTCGTCGTCGGTCAATCGTCCGGGCTTTTTTAGAACGGCATCACTGACACCGATCTTGCCCACATCGTGCAGAAGGCCGGTTAGGTAGATCCGTTCGCACGCTGTCGCGCTACATCCAAGTTGCTTGGCCAACCGTTGTCCGTACAGGGCAACACGCTCGCTATGGCCTCGCGTGTATTCATCCTTGGCGTCGATGGCGAGGACCAGCGATCGCACGACATTGATCAACAAGCTCTTCTGCTCGCGCAGCAATTCGATGTTCGAGGCGTGCGCCGCCAGAATCGATGCGCTGGTCGCCAGCAACGAAGCCTCCGATGTTCCAAATTCGTGCTGGCTGAGCGCCCAGCGAGTTTCCCGGCGAACATGCTCGGGGTCCTGCAGATTAACTGCCACAAGCCATCCCAGCGTGCGCCGTGAGTTCATGACACTAGCGATCGCGAGTTCGTCGACGCCTGGCAGCGTGTTGGCATCGGGCGTTGTCGACACCCGGTTGCGTACGACCGGTTTTCCGAGGACGACGTCAGTAAAATATAATCGTGTGATTGTCTGACAGATGTGCGGTGGAACGGGATCCGGGCCATGTGTCGAGACAACCCGGCCAACGCGGGGAAGCCCGTGCGAGTCGTGCTCGGCGCTGACCAGAAATAGGCCTTTCGCCCGGATGGAATTGTTCAGCAAGGGAAGCATGATCCGCGCCATCTGAAACAAATTTGTCGACAGGTCGACGATTTCAAACGACTGCGTCATCTCACGCAAATAGGCGAGCTCCTCCAAGTCCCTGGTCACCTGCTCAGCGAACTGTTGGTTCGCGGATCGCAAGGCTTCCATCTCCTGCTCCGATTCCCATTCACGTAGAAACGCATGCGCCAAACGCAGCACTAGCTCTGGTCGATCCGTATCGACAACCGTGGTCGCCACGAAGGCGAGCCGGCCATTTTCACGTATGGGAACGGCCAGCACGGTTGTGCCCGATTCAAGCTCGAACAATTCTGGTTCGGCCGGTAGTGTTCCGCAAGCGTTGAGCCATGTGGCAACGGCTTCGAGATAAAATGCTTCGGCCTCGTGGCTGTCGATGTCTAAAGGGGCCGCTTGCCAGGCATCCTTACGAACCCACATCGTAAATGGCATGCCAAAGAACAATTCCACCTCGCTATGGGCAAGAAACACACCGGCGCCGCGGAAGCTAAGCTTGTTTTCGAGCGTGGTTGTCATGGTGGATTGCGTTCTCGAAGTTGATTGATAGCGACTGT
>JAGQOS010000421.1 GCA_020427265.1 Planctomycetales bacterium | reverse complement strand
CTACAATGAGAGTGTGTTCAACGGTAGCGCTCTGGCATCTGTAACTCAAGGCGTCAAGGAAAATTCGTGGGCTGCCGGAGTATCTCATTACGGCGATGGCTGGGAACGCAACAACTACGGCGCTAACGCGGGCACCGGCATGCTCAGTGATTCGGCGCATTGCACGCAAGCTGCAAACGCGGGTTGCTCGGGGCGTCCCCAGTTTTGGCGGATGTCGCATGTGCAGGGTGTCATGGGTTTGAATCTGTCGGCAAAACTTGCCGACATCCGCGATGGAACAACCAACACGTTCATGATCCTGGAGATTCGCTCTGGCATTACCGAATTCGACGTGCGCGGTACTTGGGCCATTCCAGGCGCGGGCCCCAGCGCGGTAGGAGCGCACGGATACTTCGGTGATGCACGCGGTCCGAACGTAACGCAGTATGTTAATGCCGACGACATTCCCGGTTGCCAAGCCGTGCGCGATGCCGTAGGTGGACCCGAAAAGCTGCAAGCGATGGGAATGGCCTGTTGCGCCTGTGCGGATAGTAACCCGAACCGTCAGGCTGCCGCGCGAAGTTTACACATCGACGGACTACTCGCGGCCATGTGCGACGGTAGCGTTCAGTTCATTAGCGACTTTATTGACTTGCGTACAACGTTTCAGTACGACGGCGACAAAATCACCAACTTCAATCCTTCGGTTTGGGATCGCCTCAACCTTTCTGCTGATGGGTACCCGGTTGGGGCCGACGCGTTTTAATCGAATTTCTTGCTCTTCTCGTTCCCGGATTGTGGCCTGTTTTCATGATGACGAAATTCCTGTGGAATTCGTTGGTTGTTACCTGCTGTATCGCGTGTGTCGGTTGCAGTTCGGATGAACCGTTCGACTACATTCCGGTCGAAGGAAAGATTACCTACGAAGACGGATCGCTGATCCCAGCGCAACAGATCCGCTTAACGTTCTATTCCGACGCCGAAGCGATCGACGCCAAGACGCACCCGCTGCCGGGTGGCACCAATGTGAACGTGGAGGATGGCACGTTTAAGCAGGTTACGAGCCACAAATTTGGCGACGGCTTGATTCCGGGCAAGCACAAGGTCGTGGTCGAGGCGCTCGATGAGAACGAGCGGCCGCTGCCGGTTGTGCCGCGGGAGTATCTGAGCCAGGCGACCACCCCGTTGGAGGCCGATACAGCCAACTTGCCGCTGGAATTGAAGGTGGCGAAACCCAAATAGAGAATGACGAATGAGGCGAATGACGAATGACGAAGAATTCCCGCACGAAGGTGGGAACCGTCCTTCGAGTGGCTGACGGCAGCACCGGAATTTCGGTTGCCAAGCGAATTCGAGGTAAGATTCTCAAATCATGCTAGAACGTCGCCCTGAAAAGCCGGGCTCGGGGCATATTCGTCATTGGGTCTTTCGTCATTCGTCATTTCTCCCAGGGCGGTCGTTCGACATTTCTAGGACTCGTCCTAAAACTGGCCGGTTTCGCTAATTTATCCCGCCAGCAAGCTCTTGCCTTATCCCTAGGCGGTCGGGTATACTCATGAGGTCGCGTCGTATTCGCGACAAGCAGAGAGGCGAAGGAAGTAGAGACCCGTTTCGGTGAATCTTCTTTGTGCCGCTGAGCCTAGGGCCGATTAGGGCAGCCCAGGTGTGTGGCACGTGGCGATCTGCTCTTTTTATGAATTGGCGGCGCGCGTCGTCGCCTCGAGTTGAATGGTTTTAGGGAGTGCAGAGATGCCGCAGGGTAAAGTAAAGAAGTTGATCGCCGACAAGGGCTTTGGATTCATCGAAGGTGAGCGGGGAGATTTGTTCTTCCATCACTCCGAATGCCAAGGCATGCGGATCGAAGATTTGGCCGAAGGTCAATTGGTCGAATTCGAAATGGGCGAAGGCCGCAAAGGTCCGTGCGCCGTTCAGGTGCGTGCGGCCGGCTAGGCTGATCGCGACAAAAAACAACTTCGACAAGGGCCCCGGAATCGTAATGGTTCCGAGGCTCTTTTTTTTGCGCGGCTGCGAGAGTCTCATGGCTTTCACCCACGACTAAACGATGCGACCGGTGAATAGAAGACGGTCGGTGCCAAAAAACGATCGGTAAGCGGAAGTCGATCGAGCAGAGAAGTCGGGTGGCACGGACATTTTTCCGCCAACAACCGTCGACGATTCGCTATCGGGTGAACGGAAACATGTCCGTGTTGCACTGCAACAAGAGGTTCGTGCAGGCGGGCTTATGAAGAATTGCCGTACTCGGCTGCCGTGGCAATCAACCTCTCGATGCTGCGCATCACGGACGCTTTCCGGCAAGCCTTGAGAAGATGGCAGGAGCTTCGGCGGAGAAGCGTCCGTGCCACCCCAACAGACGTTCCATGGGTTACGCGTACGACTAAACGATGCGGCCGCTGCGCGGTCGGTGAATAGAGGACAATCGCAAGACACATCGGGACGACGACGTGGGAACGGTCGTTGTCTCCGCTTACCCCTGGCTGGCGATGTCTTTGGCCAACTGCTGGGCGGCTTTCAGGTCGATCTTGCCGGTGCCTAGGATCGGGATGTCGTCAACCTGGTAGAAGGCATCGGGCGAGGGAATCCAGAGATTCGGCAAGCCTTTGGTTGCGAGCGCCGCGCAGATTTCTTCCGGTGTTTGGGAAAGCTGCTTGTAGAGCACGACCAACCGCTCACCCTTGCGCGCATCGGGCACGCCGGCTACGAAGAGCGAAGCGCCCTCTTCGTTGTCGTCGCCCATATCGCCGGCGAGCAGGGCGAGCATTTCTTCTTCGATGCCGACGTGCGGCACCATTTCGCCGCCGATCTTGGAGAAGCGGCTGACACGACCGGTGATTTTGATGAAACCGTCGGCATCGAGTTCGGCGATGTCGCCGGTGATGTACCAGCCATCGCGAATGACCTCGGCCGTTTTCTCGGGCTGGCCAAGATAGCCTTGCATGACATTGCCACCGGCAATGAGCAGCATGCCTTGCTGGCCGGCGGGCAGTTGCTCGAACGTGTTCGGGTCAACGATCTTGGCGCGAACACCGGGCACGCAGCGGCCCACAGTTCCTTCTTTCAGATCGACTTCGGTGCTGGCCGATCGGCTGGGCGGAATGTTGACCGACACTAGCGGCGAAAGTTCCGTAGCGCCATAGCCTTCGACCGGGCGGACGCCGAATTTCTCTTCGAAGGCCGCGGCCAATTCCAAGGGCATCTTTTCCGCGCCCACGACCACGACTTCGAGCGAAACGAAATCTTCCTTGCTACACCGGCGCAGGTAACTGCGCAAGAATGTGGGCGTGGCCAACAAAGCGGTTCCCCGATGTTTTTGACACAGCTTGCCCACCTGGCGCGGTTCGAGCGGCGTGAAGTGATAGGCCCCCTTCACGTCGTTGCCGAGCACGGTCCACAACGTGACCGTGTAGCCGAAGCTGTGGAAGAAGGGGAGGATGCCAATGAACACATCGTCGCTACGCAGGCGAATCACCTGTTCGATGGCCGAAGCGTTCGAGAGCACATTGCCCTGCGTTAGCACGACGCCTTTCGGTCGGCCGGTGCTGCCGGACGTGAAAATAACAGTCAGCGGATCGTCGATCTTCATCTGATCGACGCCGAGCATCGATTGCAGCATTTTCAGCGGCGCGACATGCGCCCAGAACATCGAAGCCAGCTTATCGGCCAACGTAACCCGGTCTTTGAAGTCTTCGAGATAAACGAACTCGGCATCGATCTGCAGGTCGAGCTTCTCTACGACTTTGCGGCTGGTTAGCACGTGCTTGATGCCCGCCTGGCCGATGCAATCGTTGAGTACTTCGCTGGTGACCGTGTAATTGAGATTCACGGCCACGCGATTGGCGAGCGTGAGGGCAGCATTGGCCAACACGCCGCCGGCGGATGGGGGCAGCAGCAGGCCGACGAATTTTTCGTCGGCGGCGAGCACTTCGCGCAACAACAGTCGGCGCAAGATGAGCGTACGCAACAAAACATTGCCGCCGGTCAGGTCGGCGCCGCTCGAATCGGCGATTTTGGATTGAAATCGCTTACGCCGGCATTGGCGCAAAAAGGCGGAGGGCAAGAGCGACTGCCTCTCGGTTCGCTGCTGCACGGCGTAGACTCCCAACTCGGTAACGGCTCGTTGAACTTGATCGATTTCGGTCGGTCCGGAGAGCGGTTCACCGAACCATATCGATACGGGGTACGGCCATTGCGGCGGCCGGCTCCAGGAGATTTTCTCGCCCCGATAACTAAAGATACTGCCGAACAGCTCATCGAGATAGACAGGAATCAGCGGCGCGTCGATTCCTGCGAGCATGGCCAGGCTGGCGCGTTTGAACGGTTGAATGCGGCCGTCGCGCGTCATCGCCCCCTCGGGGAACATGCATACCAATTCACCCGCCGCGAGCGCCGCGCGGATTGCGTCCATCGATTCGGTTAGGGCCTTGGGCGTGGCGTGAATGGGAATGGCGTTCATCGCCCGCGCCAGC
>JAGQOS010000420.1 GCA_020427265.1 Planctomycetales bacterium | reverse complement strand
CGGGCGGTCGCCCCGCTGGATCTGCCGCCGTCGATCGCGGCGACTCGCGCGGCCGACCTGGGCATTCCTTTGTACACCGTCGTGTTCGGACAACCCGCTTCGACGAGCCAGGCGCGCGACATCGCCATCGAAGAACTGCTCGTCAGCCCGACCGTGTATGTGAAGAATCAACTCGACGTGCTCGCCAATGTGCATGTGCGCGGCTACAGCGGCAAAGAACTGGTAGCGCGGCTGCTCTACGAAGTGGAGCCGGGAAAGATGCAACCCGTGGCGTCGCAGCGGGTAACGCCCGACGCCGACGGGGGCGCGCAGCCCGTACGTTTCCGCTACGCGCCCGCGACAACCGGCGAACACAAACTGTCGGTCGAGATCGCGGCGGAGCCGGGCGAGTTGGTCACCACGAACAATCGCAGCAGCACGTATGTTACAGTGCTCGAAGGTGGTCTGAACGTGCTGTACCTGGCCAGCGGTTACCCGCGCGAACAGCGCGACATTCGCTGGTCGCTGGCCGAATCGCCCGACATTCAGATTGTGGCGCAATATCTCGGCTCGCTGCCGCGCGACCGCGAGCGCTGGCCGCTCGAATTGACGGGCGACTTGCGTCCTGATCGCTTCGACGCCATTCTGGTCGGCGATGTCGACGCGAACACGTTTTCCGCCGCGTCGTGGCAGGCCGTGGCCGACGCGGTAGAAACGGGCGCCGGATTCCTGATGCATGGCGGGTTCCACAGTTTTGGCCCCGGCGGATTCGGCGAGTCGCCGCTCGCCAATGTGCTGCCGATTACCATCGAGCGGCTCGAGCGTCAGAATTTTGATGAACCGCCCAGTAGCGATCTGCACATCGCCGGCCCGCTGCGTTTGCGTCCGGCGGCGGCGGCCGGCGATGCGACGGCGATCCTGTCGCTCGGGCCGGCGGATGCGGGCGACGACTTGTTTTCCCGGCTGCCGCCGCTCGACGGCGCGAATCGGTTTCGCGGCTTGAAACGCAATGCCGTCGTGTTGGCGCAGAGCGACGGCCAGCCGGCCGCACCGTTGCTTGTGGCCAGCTCGTATGGCAATGGCCGCGTGTTGGCGCTGGCGGTCGACAGCACGTATCGTTGGATCGAAGGGGGATTCGACACGGCGCATCGTCGATTCTGGCGGCAGGCCATCTTGTGGCTGGCGCGCAAGGACGAAACGAGCCGGGCCGACGTGTGGGTCAAACTCAACCAGCGCCGGTTTCGGCCCGCAGCGCAAGTTGCCTTTACGGCCGGATTGGGTCGATTCCAACAAGCGTCGGATACACCCGTCGATTTTCGCGCCGACGTTGTCCTTCCCGACGGTTCGCGCCAAACCATCGCCATGGCGCGCGGCGAAGGCGGCGCTGGCGGCACGGTGCTCGAAACGGCGATGCCGGGCGAATACACGATCGAAGTCGTCGCGGCGCGCGGCGAAAACACCGTGGGAACAGCCCGCGCGCGGTTTCAGGTTTTCGAGCAAGATTTGGAACTCGACGACCCGGCCGCCAACCCCGCTCTGCTGGCGAGCCTGGCCGGGCAGACATCGCACTTGGGCGGCCGGGCGATTGCCGCCGAAGAACTGCCCGATTTGCTTCGCCAACTGGCCGCGAATCCACCGGATCTGGACATCGCCACCGAAGTGCGCAAAACCTACTGGGACACCTGGCCGGTACTGCTGCTGTTCATCGCGCTGCTGAGCGTGGAGTGGTATTTGCGCAAACGGTGGGGTTTGGTTTGAGCGGGCCAAGCCTGGCCGCCAGGACCGGCCGTGCGCCCTGGAGAACTGCGAAGTAAAATACCGCCATGGACGCCAAGAGCGCAAGTCGAACGACGCAGGAATTACTGCGATTTTGCCATCCTCCGCATTACCTTTTTAGCGTCCTTGGCGAACCTGGCGGTTCAAACAACAACTTGGCAGTTGTCCTTTGCCGTGCGCCGATCATGTTGGCATCGCGCGGCGGATTGAATTAAAGTTGGGTTTCACCAGCCAAGTTGTCGGCTCCATCCGTCATTATCTATGGTTCAAGGAATCGCATGATGTTGCGCAAGCCAATCGGAATGATCGTATGGGGATTGGGCGCACTAATGCTTTCCCAAACCAGGGCCGACGAACCGCGTGCGAGCCGGCCGAATGTGGTGCTGTGCATGGCCGATGATCTGGGCTGGGGCGACACGGGTTACAATGGCCATCCTGTGTTGCGCACGCCGCATCTCGATCGCATGGCGGCCGAAGGCTTGCGATTCGAGCGTTTCTACGCCAGTTCGCCGGTATGCTCGCCCACGCGCGGAAGCTGCCTGACCGGGCGGCACCCTTACCGGTATGGAATTCCTTACGCCAACACCGGGCACATGCTTCCGGACGAAGTGACTTTGGCCGAGGTGCTTCGCGAGCAAGGCTACGCGACCGGGCATTTCGGCAAATGGCATTTGGGCACTTTGACCACGAAAATGAAGGACGCCAATCGCGGCCAGGTGGGCAACGTGCGAGACTATTCGCCGCCGTGGCAAAACGGGTTCGACGCCTGCTTTTCCACCGAATCGAAAGTGCCCACTTGGAACCCGATGCAAGATCCCCAGACAGGCCGGCCCTACGGCACGCATTACTGGACCGGCGCGGAGCAATTGGTATCCGAAAATCTCGAGGGCGACGATTCGCGCATCATCATGGATCGCGTCTTGCCGTTCGTGCGCAGCGCGGCCCAAGCAAACCAACCGTTCCTGGCTGTGATCTGGTTCCACGCGCCGCATCTTCCCGTGGTATCGCGGCCGCCGTACACCGACGGCTACGACGAGCATCGCGATTACTACGGGTGTATCACGGCGCTCGACGAGCAGATGGGGCGATTGCGCGCGGAGCTGGAGCGCGCGGGTGTTGCCAACAACACGATGCTATGGTTCTGCAGCGACAACGGCCCGGAAGGCAAAAGCGAAAAGCAAGGAGGGCGAACCAATGGGCTTCGCGGCCGCAAACGAAGTTTGTACGAAGGTGGCGTGCGCGTGCCCGGCTTGCTGATTTGGCCCGAGCAAGTGAAGTCGGCCCGCATGATCGCCATGCCGTGTTCCACTTGCGACTACTTTCCCACAGTGCTGGCGGCGCTAGGTTACGAAATGCCCGACGAACTGGCGCGGCCCTACGATGGTGTCAACCTGCTGCCGATGATCGACGGCCGGATGACCGAGCGCCCGCGTCCGATCGGTTTCGAGTCGCGCGGACAATTGGCGCTGACCGACAACCGCTTCAAAATTTACAGCGGCAACAACGGCAAGCAATTCGAACTCTACGACTTGGGCGAAGATCCCGGCGAGAAAAACGACCTAGCCCAGCAACATCCCGACACGCTTCGCGCGATGCGCAAGCAGCTCGAGGCCTGGCGCGCCTCGTGCCACAAGAGCGCGGCGGGCGACGATTACCGCGATTGAACGCGCAAGCGGCGCTCGATGTGAACGTTTCGGCGTTATGGCGGTTTTCTTGCCAGCAGGCAGGCAATCATCGGGCGTTAATGCTTGCAACTTCAAAGGTTACGGACTGCGGCCGCTTGCCTGGCCAGCCGCCAAACCGCGGTCGACCGGAACGAAAATCGGCATCTGGGGAGGAATTTCTCGGGCATTGCGGATAGAATACATGGCTTGTTTATCCCGCCTGCGTCGCCGGCCTGGCGATGTTCAATGTATTCACTTCAGGAGTCTGCGATCCGATGACTGCGCGCCTGCTGCTTGCCGCTTGCCTGTCGTTCACTTTCCTTTCCACGGCGCTGGCCGAAAAGAGCACCTCGGCCAAGGCCGATGCGGATGGCATCGGCTGGTCGCAGACCAAACCGACCGCAGGGCCATATGTCGAGACTGACCGCGGCTTCATGGTGCCGTACTCCATGCAATTGCCCGGAACGGACGTGAAGTTCGAGATGATTCCGATTGCAGGCGGCACATTTCTGATGGGAAGCCCCGACGACGAAGAAGGCCGTGGCGACGACGAAGGACCGCAATTCGAAGTGAAAGTTGAACCCTTCTGGATGGGCAAATACGAAGTCACCTGGTCGGAGTACCAGTACTACATGAACCTGTACGACGCCTTCAAGGAGATCGCGGCGCTGCGCGGTGAACTGGCGAACGGCAGCGATGCGGAAAAGGCGAAGGTGCTCGAATCGCTGCAGAAGTTCGACGCTCTGCGTCGCCGTGTCGAGGCGAAGGTAGAAATTGCCGACGCGGTGACTGCGCCCACGCGCTTGTACGAACCGGAGATCACGTTTCAGTATGGTGACGAGCCGCGCCAGCCGGCCGTAACGATGACCCAATTCGCCGCCAAGCATTACACAAAGTGGCTCAGCAAATCGACCGGGCAATTCTATCGTTTGCCAACCGAAGCGGAATGGGAATACGCCTGCCGAGGCGGGACGACGACGGAGTATTACCTCGGTACGGACTTCTATTGCGCCGACGGTACGATCAGTTTCAGCCAGCATAGCGTCAGCGCATGCAGC
>JAGQOS010000041.1 GCA_020427265.1 Planctomycetales bacterium | reverse complement strand
GCCGATTAACTACATGGAGGAAGTTCCGCACGACGCAATCGCGCGCTTGCAGCACGCCATCGATCAAGGCGAAGTTTCGCTCGACTTTGACCGCGACCTTGGCTATTTGCGATCGGTGCTCGCGGCGCTCAATGTTCCGGAATCCTCGCAGGCGCTCGTGTTTTCGAAGACGAGCTTTCAATTGCGCCGCATTTCGCCGCGCACGCCGCGGGCGATATACTTTGGCGACGACGTTTACGTCGGCTGGGTGCACGGAGGCGACGTGATGGAGTTTTCGGCCGTCGACCCGAACCTGGGGGCCAATTTCTACACGCTTAGCCAGCAAGACTCGTCGAAGCCGCGTTTTGTACGGCATACGCACGAATGCCTGCAATGCCACGGTTCCTCGCTGACGAAAAACGTTCCGGGCCACGTTGTGCGCAGCGTCTACACTCGACCCGACGGTCAACCCCTGCTCGGAGCAGGCACGTATATTTCCGATCACACGAGCCCGCTTGCGGAGCGCTGGGGTGGCTGGTATGTAACCGGCAGCCACGGAGCGCAACGCCACCTGGGAAACCTGCTCCTGAATCAAGTCGATGATCCCGCCGAAGTCGATCTCGATCGCGGGGCCAATGTGACGGAGTTGGCGTCGTACTTCAATACAGCGGGCTATTTGTCTGGCGAGAGTGATATCGTGGCGTTGCTCGTCCTCGAACATCAGGCGATGATGCACAACCTGATCACGCAGGCCAATTTCTTGACGCGGGTGGCGCTACAGGAAGCCGACGTGATGAACGAGATGCTTGAACGGCCAGACGGATATCTCGCCGAGTCTACGATGCGGCGCATCCACAACGCGGCGGAGCCGGTCGTCGAATACATGCTCTTCTGCGGGGAAGCGCCCCTTACCGATCCGATCGTCGGCACGTCAAGTTTTGCCAAAGACTTTGCCGCCCGCGGCCCACACGATTCGCAGGGCCGATCGCTGCGCGATCTCGATCTGAAGTCGCGTTTGTGCAAGCACCCCTGCAGCTATTTGATCTATTCCAAGGCGTTCAGCGAGCTTCCGGAAATCGTGCGCGAGCGGATTTATCTCAGGCTCTGGGAAGTGCTTTCCGGGCAGGATACGAGCGAACCGTTCGACCATTTGACTACAACCGATCGCGGGGCAATTGTCGAGATCCTGCGCTCGACCAAATCCGATCTACCCGATTTTTGGCGATCGCCAAACTAGAACTCGGTTCTATGCCATTTTGCGACGTGCGCCGGCCCGTAGGCTCCTGCGGCCAGACTAATGGCTATTGTCTTTGGGCGGCGGCCCGGAACGATTGCGGCCGCCGTTGGGCCGGCGAAACGGCCCATTGGGTGCGCCGCGTTCTAACCCGCCGCCAGGTGGCGGCCCGAAATGCCGAGGCGGATGGAACGCGCGCGATTCGTGTCGCAAATAGTGGTCGCGCAGGCGGTCGCGCATTTCCTCCATCGGCAGCGCGAGCAATTCGGCCCGCTCATCGCTGGTAAGATCCTCGACGAAATGGCGTTCCAGTTCTTCTTCGGTAACCTGATTGAACTGCCCACCATGCGATCCGGATCGCCAGCGCACCAGCAAGGAAACTCGCAACCAATTGACCATCAGCTTCTTGCGAGCCAGGTCGTCCGGAGCGCGATGAAACATCTCTCGCACTTCCGGCGATAGCGTCGCTACCAACCGCTCAATGTCGTCTTCCGACACGCCGGGATGCTCGAAGCGATCCGACATCATGAACGATCGCCAAGCCAAGGCCATGAGCGCTTCATGTTGTTGCTGCGGAGGCATTTCGTTCACACGTTCGCGAAACCCTTCGGGCAAACGAGCGATGTAGCGATCCCGGTTCGCCGCGACTTGCGAAGAGAGCACGCCGCGCATCCATTCGGTTAGCTTTTCTACATCAGCCAAATTCAGCGGCCGGATGCGTTCGCTGATCGACTCTTGCCGTTCCGACTCGTCGCGTTCTATCTGGCCCTGCAACCTGCGCATGGCGGCGAGTCTGGCTGGCGGGGCCACGCCCGCCAAGTCGGCCCGCTGCCCCGACGAAAGCGTCGCCAACCAGCCGCGATATTGATCGAGCGTGGCCAGCAGCTTGGCGCTGTGAGGATCGGCGGCGATTTGAGTGACGAGCGAGCGGATACGGCGCTGCTCCTCCTTCGAGAGCGAGCGAAATCGGCGTTCGCTTTCCGCCAATTCATGCTTTTCACTCGCCGCGAGTTGCGTAACCCAAGTCAATCGGTCTTCGACCGAGGCATCGCCCACCAAGCCGAGGTCCGTTGGCTCACTCGCCGCGTCGCTCGTACCCGCTTGTGCAAAGAACTGTTGACGATCCAATTCGCGCAAGAAGTCAACGTCGTCGAGCGTCTGGAATGCCTCCAATCGCGCCAACACAAACAAATCGTCGACCAGACCCGAATTCGGATCGGGCCAGAACAGCGTTGCGGCGAACAGGCCCAGCAGCAGCGACACGGCGAGCGCCCCCGCCTGCATCAACGCGCGTTTGGCGCCGCGCGACGCGGCCTGATTTTCTAATGCACTTAGCTCTTGCGAGGCGGCGACGGCCGCCATGGCAATGGTCGACTGCGTGAATTTCTCATCAACGCTTGTGGCCGGAAGCTCGTCGAGACAATCCCACGTCTGTTGCAGCCGTTGCAGTTGATCGCGCAGCGCCGGTTCGGAGGCCAAACGATCTTCGATTTCTCCGCGCGCGCGGTCATCCAACTCGCCATCGAGATAGGCGACCAATTGCTCGTCGGTCGACCGCGGCGTCGAGTTGTCAGAGCGAGTTTTGTTCATGGCGGAAGCTCCCCGCCAACAAGCGCTGTCATCGTTCAACGCTGGTCGGCCGGTTTTTCTCCATGCGAAAGATAGGGTTCCAGCACGTCGCGCAAATTTTCGCGCGCTCGTGATAACAGCGACTTGATGGCCGATTCCGACAATTCCATGACCTCAGAAATTTCCGCATAGCTCATGTGTTCAAATTTGCTTAACAACACAGCAAGCCGCTGTCGTTCGTTAAGCGATTCCAGCGCGAGCCGCACGACTTCGCGCATTTCCGACTTATCGAGCTGACGCGTTGGCATCAGGCCACTCGCTTCAAGCGCCATTTGCTCCAGCGGACGGGCGCCGTCGTCATCGTGCGGATCATCGACCACGTTCACCTCGCGACGACGCGAGCGCGAACGCAAAGCGTTGGCCGCCACGTTATTGGCGATCGTGAACAACCAGGTGGAAAACTTGGCGCCGGCCACATAGCTTTTTCGCGCGCGATACACACGCAAGAAAACATCCTGCGCCAAATCCTCCGCCGAACCTCGGCGCCCAACTAAGTGCTGCAAAACCCGCAGCACCCGATTTTGGTAGCGGAGCATCAACTCTTCGAAGGCCTCAGCATCGTCGTCGCGCACGCGGAGCATCAGCCGCACGTCGGGGTCGTGCAACTCATAGCGTCTCGCGGTTGTGTCGCTAACGGACAAGCCTAAGTCTTTCAACGCGGCCGATTCGATTCGAAGAGATGCTTTCAGTTTACCCGACGTGGCCCCGCGGCGCGAACCGCATGCGCCGCCGGGTTGTGTCACCATGCGGTATTGCATAGCGCCGAATGACTTGGTCCACAAACCAACGACCAACGCCCGGCGCCCGGCGACGACACATCCCGCTGCGGTTGATGGCCGCCACGTTCGGCTCCACTTAGGATTCAACCGCGCCGAGTCAAAAAAGTTCCGGGCAGCGCGATTCACTCCGCATCGGGCTCGGGCGGACCAGGACCGCGGCGAGCCGAATCGGCCTGGGAATTTGCCGACGAGGGGGCGAATTTCGCCGCCGTGCGGGGCAAATCTTCCGGCGCCTCGCCAAATTTGCCATCCAGCGTAGTTCGCGCCAGCACGTGTCCTTGGATCGCAGTTTCCAGATCCTCGCGCGAGGCGCCGGCCGGCAAGTCGATAAGCGCATCCAAGGCGTAGAGCGTGAATCGATAGCGATGCACTCCGCTATCACTGGGCGGATTAGGGCCCCGGTACCCGATTTCGGTGGAATCGCGCGCGTTTCTCCCTTGGCGTATGCCAAAATATTCGCGCCCCAAGTCGGCATTTCCATTGGGAATCGCCGCGGGCAATTGGCGCAGATAGGCGGGTATATGATACAGCACCCAGCGGGTGCGCTCGTTTTGCGTCGCGTCACGATCTTCGGCAACGAGCGCCCATTGCGCAGTCGCAGTGGGACCATCGTTCCATTGCAGCGGCGGCGATTCGTTGGCGCCAGCGGCCATCGTGTACCGAGGCGGAATGAAGTCGAGATTCAGGAATCCTGCCTCGTCGCCATGGCTCGGACAGGTTAGCACAAGCGGCACATCGCCCGAGGGCGACTCGCACGCCCCCAGGAAAAGCAGCAAGCACCATGGGGCGTCGAGAAACACACGCCTTGGCGGCGATTTCATCATGACGCATCTCCGCTCGGCGACGCCGCCGGTACAACGGCCGCCTGTGGTTGCACAACGACACGCCCGACAATCTTTCCCGCCAGGATCTGCTCAACACTCGCCGGCAAATCGTCGAACGTGATGACACGCGCGATCGTGTCTAGGTAATCGAGTTTCCAATCGCTCGCCAATCGCTTCCAAATCTCCAACCGTGGCGCCATCGGACATTGCGCGGAATCGATCCCTATAAGACTCACGCCGCGCAGGATAAACGGATACACGGTCAGCGGAAGCTCCGCGCCGGCTACCAGACCGCAAGCGGCGACAACACCCCGATGTTGCGTGGACCGGAGAATATTGACCAGCGGTCGCCCGCCGACCGTGTCGACAGCGGCCGACCAGCGAGCGGTTAACAGCGGCCGATCGCTGCCGTCGTCGAGCGCGGAACGATCGACCACTTGAGCCGCGCCCAGCGTGCGCAGATAATCGGCCTGTTCTTGCTTGCCTGTCAGGGCCACGACTTCGTACCCAGCTTTGGCTAACAGCGCGACGGCAAAAGATCCCACGCCGCCTGTCGCCCCGGTCACTAGAACCGGCCCGCGCTGCGGATCGATTTCGCGTTGTTGAATCGCGAGCACACACTGGGCCGCGGTGAAACCGGCCGTGCCGAGCGCCATCGATTCGAACAGCGACAGACCTTCGGGCAGTGGCACGACGCTTTCGCTCGGCATCCGCACATATTGCGACCAGCCGCCAAACCGGTCTTCGCCCAGCGAACAGCCTGTAACGAGCACCTGCTGGCCAACGGCGATATGGTCGGCCTGACTCTCGACGACCGTTCCCGCGGCATCGACACCCGGAACATGGGGCAGCTTTCTGGCGATGCCTGGATGCCCCTGAGCGGCCAGGGCATCCTTGTAGTTGAGCGAGGAATAGGCGACCTGGATCAGCACATCGCCAGGCGGAAGCTGGGCCAGCCCGATCTGCTCAACCCGGGCTTGAATGGCGCCGTCGCCGAGCCTTCTCACCAGATAGCACGGAAAGTCTTGCATATTAAGGAGAAGGAGCGATTTTGGTCAGCCGGCAGACTAATCGGGCGGCGCGCAAAGGCAAAGCATGATTCGACCAGGCTCACGTCAGTGAACCACCAGCGACCAGAATACGCCGCTGGCGAGGATTTCTCAATTGGCGATGCGCAAAACACCCGGATTTCCACGATTTTGCCGGCGACTTGACCCCGGCCGCCAGCCAATGTTATAAGCGCTTATCTGGCTGCGGCGCGCCCGTTGGCCCTATTTCTTTCCGGAACAATCCCAGGTATCGGCTCATGGCTCTCGTTACGTTGCGCGTCATCGACGGCGCTGATCGAGGCCGGGTGTTCCAAGATTTGCAGACACCGTTCACGATCGGTCGCGAAGAAGGCAATACGGTACAACTGAACGACGAGCGGATCAGTCGTTTTCACGTCAAGATTCAAGAAGATCAGGAAAAGCTCGTGCTGACCGACCTGGAAAGCACGAACGGCTCGAAGGTCAACGGCGAGGACATTCAGCTTCGCATTCTGCGCTATGGTGACATCATTCACGTCGGTCGGTCGTTGCTTCTCTACGGCACGCGCGAACAGATCGGCGAGCGGCTCGCCCGCTTAAGGGCGATGGAAGGCTCCGATTCCAAAACGTTCGCTGCGGAACAACTAGCCAACCGACTTGAAGCCGCCTCACTCGATTTCGACCTCGAATGGGGCGACGATCTCGACATTCACTCGACCATGCACACGGTCGACCCGCCAGCGTTGCCTGAAAACCTCGGACCAGGCCAGGCGGCGCAGTTGTGTGAAATGCTTGAGTACTTTCATTTGCGAATTCGAGAACTGCTCAATACGGTCGAGACCAAGGGGGCGAAAGAGCGTATCACGCTCGATCTCGGCCAATGGCAGAATCTCGTCGACGTTCAGTCGCGACTCGCCGAATACATGCGATCGATCGCCGAGCCCCCGAGCACGGATCATGGCGATCTGGAATCGGACGAATCGGCGCCAGATGTTTAGGTTCGTCGCGCACCACGCCTTGCGGCGCTAGCCGACGAGCCCGAGAATTCTGCCGGGATTCTCGACCACAAGCCGGTCGATTTCCGCGTCGGTCAAACCGACATGCCCGCGCAAATTGTCGATCATGCGCGGCATGGTCGAAGCCGAGCCGACGAAATGGCTACGATCCGGTGCCCAGGGCACCAGATCTTCGCCAATCTCAATTTCCCAACCCGCCAGCCGATAGCGTCCCGGCCCTTGGCCAGCCGCCGAAATAGCATCGGTCACAACGACTGTCCGCTCGAAACCTGCCAGTTTCAGATAGTTCTTCAAAGCAAAGAAGGGCACGTGTGCGCCGTCGGCAATGAAGCTGACCCAGAGTTGGTCGGCCAGGCTCAACACGCGCTGAACGATGTTATCATGCCGATGCATCTGCATCGGGCAGCCGTTTCCCAAGTGTGTGAACATCGAGAGTCCGGCGTCGATCGCAGCGCGAAGTTCGTCGAGCGACGGATCGCAATGGCCGGCGGCAACCACGATGCCTTGGTCGGCTAGCATCTTGGTGGTTCGCAGGCCGGGATCGCGCTCCGGAGCGAGCGTGACGATGCGCGCCAGCCCACCGGCCGCCTCGAGCAGCCGGCGCATGGCGTCGACATCGGCCAGCCGCGCCGCCTCCTTCGGGTGCGCCCCGATGTAACCCGGCGTTTCGTTAAGAAACGGGCCTTCGATATGCAGGCCGCTAACCATGGTTTCGGCCAGCGGGTCTCCATCGCGCAGTTCGACCAGCCGGGCCAATCGTCGTTGCATGACGGGCAGCTCGTCGGTAATTACCGTGGGGAGGAAATGGGCAACGCCATCGCGCGCTAGTTGCTCGCAGATCACATGCAGCGCGTCGTCGGCCAGATCATCGCCGTTGAAATCATGGCCCAGATAGCCGTTGATCTGCAGATCGACACAATTGAGCATGCCTGGCATGCGCTCGCCCTCCGGCCAAGTTGCCTCCGTCCGATTCACGGTCCGAATCAACTCTTGTAGATTTTGTGGCGCGGTCGATCTGAGAGGATCTGTTCTTTACCCCAGTTGGTTACGGCGCGGAAGGCGTCGCTCTGAATGAAGTCGGTAAAGGCCTTTTCGTCGGACCACTCGCTCGTGATCAAATACGAAGCGTCATCGGCCACGTCTTTCCAGAGATGCGAATTATCGTGCCCTTCCGCCGCTTCGAGCGCGGCAAGAACGGCCGCGAACTTTTCCTCGAAGTCCGACTGTTTTCCTTCAATCACATGGTAGTTCATGCCAACGGTAATCATGACGGCTCCGCAATCTCGTTCGAAGTATAACTGATTCCCAGGTCCCAGCGTGCAAGCTACCCGTGCTACGGCCGAAAGTCAACGGAGCCCGACGTCGCGAAGTCTGTCTCGATTAGGCTGCGACAACGGCGTATTGCATCGATTATTTGTCGCGTGCGTCGTGGCCCAGCGGCATCGAGATCACAAGCCCTGCAAGCCGATCGTCGGTGCTCTTGCGATCGGGCAAATGACATTTGAGGCATTCGGATGTCAGCACGATGGGCCCGGCGTGCCGATACACGCCATGGCTCGACTGTTCAAATTCCGGCTGGCCCGCTGCGAGTGCGGCCACCGCGTCTTTTTCGAATTGGTCTCTAGGCGCGTGATCCACATTCATCGCCTCGGCGTTGACCACCAACCAATGCAGGCGCACGTCGCAGCGTGGTTCCAGCGCGGCAAAAACTTCGTCGAGTGTCGCCGACGGGATCTTGAGCCCTTCGTCTTCTCGGTAGTAGCGACGATGGACGATGCGCAACGTGGCATGGAACGACTCGTGCAAAAGCTGAGCTCGAGCCCGCGCCTCGGCGACGGTTCGGCAAGGTTCGACAAGGCTTGGCGTCGCGTCGGGTGAGCTCTCTTCGGCCAGGGTCGCGGCAAGATTTACTGCTAGCGTGGCGATCATTGCGAGCCCCAACCAGCCCGCCACGGGCAGACGCAGGTTTCGTTTCATCTGGGAATCCTCCGAAGGTTGCTTGCCATTTTACTCGACCGCCTGGGCGCGAGGGCAGCACCGCGGGCAGATTTGGTCCAATTTAGCGGGAATCGAGCGGTTGCGCCGGGCTCACGCTGGCGAAGTTTTCCCGCCGTGGCGAATATTCCGTCGCCTGGGGAGCGGAAAATTGCCTTTCGCCGCGCGCCTCCCTCGCGACGGCAGCAGAAATCGGTTATCTTAAAGGGCTTCCGGCATAGTCGGCGAACTGCAAGAGTCTTTCCCTCACCCCGGGCAGCACGCAATGGTCACTGCGCCATTCGCGGTTCTTGAGTAGCCCTTACGATCATGCCGCACGTTGTTTCGCCTGCCAGCCGCTAGCCGCGCCCAGACGGCCTTCGATTTTTTCACGCACTTTAAATTTGGATCGCGCCATGTCTTCGTCGGTCGTCGAATCGAACAATTCCTTTCAACAGTTCTCTCTCAGCGAGCCTTTACGGGCCGCGGTTGCCGATTCGGGTTATGTCACACCGACGCCGATTCAGGCGCGAACCATTCCAGTCCTGCTCGCGGGGCGCGACGTAGTAGGCCAAGCGCAAACCGGCACGGGCAAGACGGCTGCGTTCGCGCTGCCCATTCTCGATCGAATCGATCCCGACGTGCGAGCAACCCAAGTACTCGTGCTGGCGCCGACGCGCGAATTGGCGATTCAAGTCGCCGAGGCCTTTGAACGCTACTCCGCGAATCTCGATCACGTTCATGTGGCGGCCATTTATGGCGGCCAAGACTACCAGGTGCAGTTCCGACGACTCGAGCGCGGCGCCCAAGTGGTGGTCGGCACACCGGGCCGCGTGATGGACCACATGCGCCGCGGTTCACTGCGACTCGACGCGTTGCGTGCTCTGGTGCTGGACGAAGCCGATGAGATGTTGCGAATGGGCTTCGCCGACGATGTCGACTGGGTGCTTTCTCACACGCCTGCCGAGCGGCAGACCGCGTTATTTTCGGCGACGATGCCCGAGCCGATTCGCCGCATCGCGCAGCAACATCTGCGCGACCCAGAATCGATCACGATCGAGCAAACGGCGGCCACCGCCGATACGATTCGCCAGCGCTACGTCGTATCCGCGCCGCATCAAAAAGAATCGCTGCTGCTCCGCATTCTGGAAGCCGAGTCGACCGACGGAGTCCTGATTTTCGTGAAAACGCGCGCGACCACAGAGCCCCTGGCCGATTTTCTCAATCGGCATGGCCTGCGCTCCGACGCCCTGCACGGCGAAATCGCACAGAATCAACGGGAACGCATCTTGCAGCGGATGCGATCCGGCGAACTCGATGTGATTGTCGCTACCGATGTCGCGGCGCGCGGTCTCGACGTAGATCGAATCAGCCACGTTATCAACTATGATCTTCCCTTCGATAGCGAAGCCTACGTCCATCGCATTGGGCGCACCGGGCGCGCCGGACGTAGCGGCGAAGCGATTTTGTTCGTGCATCCGCGCGACAAGCGGCATTTACTACGTCTCGAGCGGGAAACCCGGCAGCGCATTGAGCCGATGGAAACACCGTCGAACCGCGCCATTAACAAACGGCGTGTGGCGCGATTTCACGAACAAGTGACCGAGGCGCTGACGCACTGCGATCTGGCGACGATGAATTCGATCGTCGAGCAGTACCGCCGACAGCACGAAGACGTTTCGCTCGAAGAAGTCGCCGCCGCGCTGGCCGTACTTGCCGTGGGAGATCAACCGATTCTACTGAAGGACGAATTGCGCCCACAAACGTTCTACGAGCGTTCCGACACGAGCGGTCGAGGGCAGGGGGACCGCAAACGGCGCGACCAGCCCAGGGAGGGTCGGCCCAGCAAATTCGGGCAGGCGACCGATGGCAATCGTTCCCGCAAACCTCGTCGCGAGTCGGGAATGGAAACCTACCGCATCGATGTAGGGCGCGTGCATCGCGTGGGACCGGGAAACATTGTCGGCGCAATTACCAACGAGGCCGGCATCGATAGCGATATGATCGGACGAATCGAGATTTTCGACAATTTCAGCACCGTCGATATGGCCGCCGGCATGCCACCGGCAATTTTCCAGGCGTTGCGGCAGGCGCGCGTGGCCGGCCGCCCCATGAATTTCTCGCGCGCGGCTACAGACGGCGGCCGAGGCGAGGTTACCAATGGACGCGAGCGACGCCCGCGGTCGGGCGCCCCGGCAAAACGCCGCCCGAAAATGGCCTCGCGTTAGCACGATCGGTGGCCGCCATTTCCAACGCGGCAAATCTTCGCTCTCGCACGAGTTGCCGGTTCGCTACCTGGAATTTAAACTAGAGGGTGCGTCGACTGCAGAGGCCGGCTCGGCCGGTTCCCTGCGAGGAATGTCCACAATCCGTTTGCAATCTCTCGTGGCCAGGCGAAGCACCGCGCGCAAAGCGGAACGTCGACCATGGTGCGAGATTTCTCGATTGCGACAAGATCCCTTGGCTGCGAACTTCACATGTCGTTTCAGTTCCTTTGCCCCCACGGACATTTGCTCGAAGGCGACCATTCACAAATGGGGCAGCAGATCGACTGCCCAACCTGTGGCATTTCATTCATCATTCCAACCGTGGAAGTTCCCGCTGAAGCGCAGGAACGTGCCCCGGGCGGGTTTGATTTTTCGGGCAACGCCCCGCCGATGGCCGGCAATCCGTTCGATCCGACGGCGCGCGACGATGGGCCGCGGATGCTGCATATCCCCTGCCCGAACGGACATGAGCTGGAAACGCCCGACAACATGCTGGGGCAGGATGTACTCTGCCCGTTCTGCGGCGAGCAGTTCCACCTACGCTTTCAAGACAGCGTCGAAGCACGTCGCGAGCGGCGGGAAGCCCGGGAGCGAAAAGAACGTAAGGTTGCCAATGCCTGGTTCAATCGGGCGATAATTGCGGCGATTTTCGTTGTGGGCGGGCTAATCGTGATGATCGCGATCTCGATGTCGAACTAAATTTTCCCAGTTCCGCGCAATGGCGGGACTCCGCATGTCGCCGGGGCGATTTTACATGAAGATCGGGTCGCGCCAGCTTTTGATTTCTTAGCACAGATATGTTAGCCTGCAGATAGTTTGGAATGCGGTTCTTTTCATTTGGCCCGTTCGCGGCCATCAATCGCATGCCGTGCGGGCCTTTCTCAACAGGTAACGGGCTTATGTGGGGCGGATTTGTTCAAGTATTGTCAATCGCCATGAGTCTAGGACTCTTGGGTGTTTCGCTGCCAGGTTGCAATTCTTCGAGCGAGGCGAATGGCCCGCCGAAAAAGTCGCGGGCTGAAGAGATGGCCGAAAACGCCCGACCTCCGCTCGACGAACGCAATCGCATTGATGAGTTAGAGATCGAACTCGAGGCCGACGTTCGCACGAACACGCAAGGTTGGCCCACAGACATCAATCTCAGCGGGACCGAGTTTGGCGATGACCGAAGCTATTTGCTGTCAGGCTGGAAGGACCTCGAGGTTCTGAACCTCGCCGATGCGCACATCACGGATAAGTCACTGGAAGCGTTGGCCGACAACACCAAGTTGAAGCAAGTGATTCTCGCACGCACGCAAATTGGCAACGACGGGTTGGCCTATCTGACGAAGAATTCAGGAATTTACTGGCTCGATCTCTCCCGAACGAACGTGACCGATGCCGGGCTCGAGCATGTGAGCAAGCTGAACAATTTGATTCGGCTCGACCTTACGGGCACGAAAGTAACGGCCCGCGGAATCTTGGCGCATTTACGTTCGATGGGAAAACTGCAGAAAATCTTGCTCGCTCCCGGCCAATTCAGCGACGCTCAGATGCATGAGCTCAACCAGTACATGGGCGACACGAATCTCTTCGATTAGTCGCACTTTGTCGCCCGGAAGACGGCTGCAAACCGAATGTGCCCTGGCGCACCGCCAATCTCACGATGAGGGCGACGCCAAGGGATCGCATCTGATCCCGACATAAATTGCCTTTCTTTCCCTTCTTTCTCATGCCTCCCACTCACCGCTTCCGATACAAAATACCATCCTGAAGCATTGTTAGTAGTGGACCCACGGCGAATTGACTTGACGCGCACGATGCGCGCCTCGAGTTTTCACGTATCAGGCATGACCGTTTTGAACTCCGTCGAATCATCACCTTTGCGCGTTTATGCCGGAGAAGACCTCCAATCGTTCGTGGGCGCTTCGCCGTCGGCTGACACCGAGCCCAGTGTCGCTTCGTCGTTGCCGCCAGCGATTTCTCATCTGCAGACCGAGGACGCCATTCCGGCCCATGCGGCCCGACGCATGGAGCTTTTGTTGAAGGGCGCGGCCGAGTTGACGGATTGCCACGCCGTGGCGATCTATTTGCTCGACGACTCGACGTCGAAATTGTCGCTGCGACACGCCGTGGGCTTGGCGGCCGACGCCCTGGTCGCCCCGCCACGGCCCCTGGCGGGTGCGGTTGCAGACATTGAAGCGCTGGCGGGCAACGCGGTGGTCTTGGAAGACAAATCGCTGTATCCATACTGGAGAGTACCACACGGCGAATTCGAAGCCGCCGCTTGTGTTCCGATCGCCAGCGCTTCGTCGATACTGGGCACGCTGTGGTTCTTTTCGAAAGCGCCCCGATCGTTTACTGCGAAAGAAACACACTTGTTCGAAATCGTCGCTGGTCGCGTCGCCAGCGATCTGCAATACGAGCAATTACGATTGGAAACGGTTACCGGCGCTCGTCTGGAACGACAATGGAGCGAAGAAGCTCGTCGGCAAAAAGCCTTGCAACCCACCGCGCCGGCGTTGGCCGGGAGCTGGGCCGTTTCGAGCTGGACCCATCAGGCCGAAGGGATCGGCGGCGCGCTGGTCGAATGGTTGTGCGATGAGCAAGATCAGTTCAAACTGATTGCGGCCCAGGCCATGGAGCGCGGTCTGGCGGCGGCAATCAGCGCCGCTTCGCTGCGCGGCGGACTGCGATTGCTGGCGAGGCAATATGAGAATCCGGCCGAAATCCTCGCGGCCGCGAGCAGTTCAATGTGGACGGCATCGGCCGGCGATCGCTACGCCGCCGCCTTAGCCGGCTCGATCGATACGAACACGGGCGATTTTCGCTATGCCGTCGCTGGGCAAATGCATGGCATTCTCATCAGCGGCCAGAAGACGCGGCGTCTTGAGCTTGCAGCGCCGCCGCTCGGTGTCGACGCCGAAGTGGACTTTCCTGCCGGCCGAACGCGCATCGCACCCGGTTCTATCCTGGTGATTCTCAGCGAAGGCGCCGGGCGTTTACTGCGCCGCGGAAAGCGCTCGCCTGAAGGTCAAGTGGTAAGCATCTTGCGGAAGTATCGCCATCAAACACTAAGCGAACAACTCGCCGCCATTGCTCGCGAAGCCGAATCTTCGATTTCCGCTCGAAATCGATACGACGCGACGATCGTTGCGCTGCGACGTCTGAAGGCGAACTGAGCGGCAGCCGCTACTTCGAATCCATGCGGATGATCCCATCCCAATCGCGCGGGGCGGTGCGATTATGCTGCGCGATGAGCACGGTCATGAAATCCTTCGCGCGGTCTTCGGCAGGCACACGATGCAGCCGCTCGAACGCCTCGTCCCATCGCCCCGCCTGGAAAGCAGCGAAGGCCTCTTCATACTGCGCGACGTCGTCGTCGCTCAAGGTCGCGTCGTCGGTTGCCGGCGGCAGCAACTCGGCGACTTCCACGGCCTGTTGCATGCCAAAGGGTTGAATCACGGCCAATGTGCGGCAACGCGCTTGTTCGCGCGCGATATTCGCGCGCACGTATCGGGCCGTTGTTTCGTCGAGCAGGATGGGCGCGCGCAATTTGCCCGTCATCCCTTCGAGCCTCGATGCGAGATTGGCGACAGGGCCGAACACGGTCACTTTCACCTGATCGGCCGTGCCAATTTTTCCCGCCACGGCCTTGCCCGTGGCGATACCGATGCCGAGCCGGAATCCGGCCAGTGGATCGCCTTCGCGATCGGAAGCGCTTTGCATCTCGGCCCGGATGGCTAGCGCCGCACGGGCAGCGCGCTCGATAGCGTCGGGCTGATCGATCGGCCATCCCCAAAACCCCATGACCGCGTCGCCTTGAAAGTCGCCCACGACGCCGCCTTGTTCGAGAATCCGGTGCGTGGTTACCCCCAGGGCCTTGCTAACGCGATCGAGCAGACCCAGCAGATCGTCGGCCGATTTTTCGGTTTCGCGCGTGAAGCCGCGCAAGTCGCAAAACAAGACAGATACTTCGGTTTCTCGCGGCACCAGAACAACATCGGGATCTTCGCCGCCGACGGCAGCCAAAACGAGCGGCGAAAAGAATTGGCTGAGGCCCGCATCGCGCTTTTGCAACAGCCGAAGCTGTTGTAGCGACTTGAGCGTGGCGGCGGCGACTTCCGTAAACTTGAGATCATCGCGAAAGTCAGTGGGATCGGTCACCGGCGAACTGCCTAGCCCTTGGCCCGCGCGTCCCGCCACATAGATTGCCCAGCCCCGGCATGCCGCGCCGGCTACCGGAGTACAAAACGCCCAATCGACATTGTCTCGGGCGGTAAATCGCGACTCGCCGTCGGTGCGATTCCAAAGGTTCAGCACACTCTCGCTGCGCTCGAGCGCCTCGCGTATCAGGCGTTCGCTTGGCGAAAACTGATCTTGCCCCAATTTGCGGCCGTCCCAGTGCAGCACTTCGATCGGCGAGGCGTTCGTATCGGCGCCCTGCAAACGCACGATCGCTACGGCATCGGCCGTGGGAATGCCGGCCATCAACAAATTGGTCAGCCTAACAAACAGCTCCTCTTCGCTTGTCGCACCGCTAATCAAATCGGGCAAACGCCCCAACACATCGATGCGGGCCTGGGCGTTACGGTACTGGATTTGCTGCAGATACTGCGGGCTGAATGTCTGTTGCTGAACGGGAACGGGCGATTGAATCGTGAAATTTACAGGCTGGTCGAACAAGGTAAACGTCGTGCCGCCGATTACGAAATGTTCACCCGGAACGATCTGGAATTCGTCGGACTTGCGGCCTCGGAAAAAGACCGGATTCCTAGCATCGGCCAGTTTTCGAACGACGAGTGTTCCGTTTTGAAAGCACACTTCAACGTGCTGTCGCGAGATCTGGTCGTCCCAGTCGGCGGCAAACGATCCGGCAGCGCGGCCGATTACGATCGTTCGACCTTCGGCGAGTGAACGCCGCCAGCGATCGCCAATCTCTGCGCCTTGTGCAACGAGATCAGCCATGCTCTTCCCTTTGCTCATAAGAAATGGTCGGCATGTCGTCGGCCGATGCTGCACGCGGCACAAAAGCCCCTGTACCTGGCATCTCGGTGGTCGCATCACCGCCAAAATTTCGCGCAACGAATCCCCACAACAGCGTAATCACAGCGCCGGCCCCGGCCAGCGCGATGACGCCAATTCGCACAAGCCCAGATTGCAGCTCCTCGAGCGTCGAGCCAACCGCATGATGGTGCTTCTCTTGCACAATCACTCGCAGCTTCGAATCGTCGCCTCGAATCAGCACAGGCGCCGCGTCGGCCAACCAGCGGCCGGCGTATTCGCCTCCACTGGCATCTTGAGCAAACGGATCTTCGTAGTGAATCTGTCGTTGTAGCGACTTTTCAGGAAGCCCATCCGCTGGAATCTTGTAGTCTTGAAAGCGGTCGGGAACGCGGTTCAGATCCGCGAACAACTTCTTGAACAGCGGGTGCTGAAGGATGAGCCCCTTGTTCTTGCCCCCGCGCCAATCGACTAACACAGCAAGCTGTCCTTTGCTTTGCTCGAGCTTGTCGACAAACGAACCCAGCTCGACCGTCAGCGCGATGACGCCGAGAAACTCGTGATCGGCGTCGGCGTCGAACACGGGCGTCGAAATGCCGACAATCCAGCGTCCGGTGGCTTGGCTGCGAAATACCGTGGACAGATTCGTTTTGCGCAGCCGCTCATTGTCGGCGGGCCGCCACGTGGGATCGAGATCGGCCGGGCCACCATGAAAGTAAGTACGCCAGGCGTAGTTGCGCCCAGTTACCGTGCTTTCGGGCACGCGCGCCAACTGCAAACCCAACGGATCACAAACAAACCAGCTCGCCACTTTCGGCTGGGTGGCGTCGTCCCAGATCTCGTCGAGCACGGCCTGCAAGCCGGCGCGCTGCGGAGCGTCTCGAAACTCGTCGCGCACGTCGATGAGTTCCTCTTCCTCGCAGTCGGGTGTACTGAGTTGCATGCGCAAGGGGCGCATTTGTTCGTCGCGCAATAGTTCGCGAAATTGCGCCACAAAACGCGGATCGCCGGCCACGCGTTCGACGGCGCGGAAGCGCCGCTCCAACTCGCTCGCCACCACTTCGGCTTGCGCCCGCGCGGCAAAGCGGTTGCTCTCCAACACCCGGGCGGTAAGCGCCGTGTCGGACTTCCCGATCGACGTCTCCAGTCCTCCCCAAGCGGCAATGCCCATAACCAGCAGCAACAGCAGCGGACCGACAGCGCCGAGCGCTAACAGCGGCCGACGCGCGCGCCGCGACTCGCGTTCGTCGAGCGCATCGAGCACGGCCTGCGTATTGCGAAAACGCACTTCTGGATTGGGCGCCAAACAACGATCGATGATGTCGCCCAGCGCGCGGTCGACACCCTGCACGTTGCGATGGCCATCCGGCTTGGGCGACTGGGTGATCAACCGCCGATACCCTTCCAACCGGTCCTTGAGATCGGCGGCGGAATCCATTTGCTGCATGTTTTCGACGTTACGATGCGGCGGCTCACCCGTAAGCATCGTGTAAAGCAAGGCGCCGAGCGCGTATACATCCCAGCGCGCATCGGGCATGGCATCCAAGTCAGCCTGTTCCGGCGCCATGTAAAACAGCGTTCCCAACGCCGGGTCTTGTTCGTCGGAAAGTCGCGACTGACCAAAGTCGGCCAAACGCGGCTTATGGTCCTGATCCAGCAGAATGTTCGCCGGCTTCAGATCACAATGCAGGATGTTGCTTCCGTGCGCATGAACGAGCCCAATCGCCACATCGCGAAACAGAGCCACGGCGTCGCCCACAGGCAGAACACCCTTCTTCTTCAGATAGTCGTCGAGCGAGCCATTGGGAAGATACTCCATAATGTAATAGGGAGGATCCGACTTCGCGTTGACGTGTAGCAACTGAACCACATAGCGATCGGCCGAAAGAAACACGAGTTTCGAGACCTCGCGATTCAAGGCCCAGTCGACGCCGCCTCGATGCAGATAAAACTTGATCGCCACCCGGCGGCCCGTATTGCGATCGATGGCCACCCACACTTCGCCATAAGCGCCGGCGCCGAGAAACTTCTGCGGCTCATATCCGGGAATTTGTGTCGGCGGTTGCGTGCGTTCGAGGCTGAGCCGCCGCGATTCGCGGAATTCGTCGTCGCCCTGGACTTGCGTGTGGTCGATCGTCATACGTTGGTTGGAAGACTCAAAAACCGAGGACGAACAAACGCTGTGGCCACGCCTTTTGTTGGTGATGCGGCCGAATTTACGAACATCGCGGCGCGTCGCGGCGCAATCGACATTTTTATTTGCCAACACGACCTCGCACGCTTCATAGTATAGTAATCGCTACCGTCCGTCGAAGGGAGAATCGATTGAATCGCCTGCCAGCACAACGACAGCTTCGCCGCCTGCCCGCCCCGCGCGCCAGCGCGAACGCCCGCCCAGCGGCTTTTCGAACCCTCGTACCGATATGGATTGTCGCGCTCAC
>JAGQOS010000419.1 GCA_020427265.1 Planctomycetales bacterium | reverse complement strand
AAGCCGATCTTGATCGTCGCCGCGCCGCGACGGCGTCGCAGGCACAAGCCGACCAAGCCAACGCCCAGCAGCAGTGCGGTCGATGGCTCGGGAATCGCCACGTATTCGTTGTTCGTGAAGGCGTACTGGTGCCAGGTCGCATCGACGAGGTCGAGGATGTCGAACTGCATCGAGGTGCCGGTCGCCGTATAGATGTACGAGAGGCGGATACCGTTGTCCACGCCGAACTCGCTTTCATTGAACGAGAACGATTCACCGTCGGCGGTCCATTGCGACATCCGGTCGGCCGGCTGGGCGCCGTCCCACATCACGCCGAAGAAATTCGCTTCGTAGGCCTGGCCGGGCGTCAGTCCGGTGATCGTTAGCGATTCGGTCGTGTTGTCGTTGCTGAAGTTAAAGGACGAGGCGAGCGTTGCACTGTCGCCGGTGACGTTGTTGCCCGGATCCGTCGTGCCATTGGGCAGGCCCGTCCAAGAAAAGTTGCCGCCGGATGGGTTTCCGCCGCTCGTGCCGGTGAACGATACTCCATTGACCGTCGTGCTTGAACCGTTCCAGTTCAAGGCATGCGTGTAAATGCGGCTGGAAGTGATGCCCGAGTCGGCGTCGCCGGTCCAGGCGTTTACCGACCAGCCGTTGGCCCGGTGGTTGACTTCCACGCTCACGTCGTCGATCAGCACGGCCGAGTCGCCGGCGCCGCGAGTATTCGCAAAGCTGAGCGTGGCCGTCGGCCCGGTCGCCTTGAACGTGCGGGTGCCGAGATAGTACGGATTCGACCCGCCCACGGCGTTGTACGTGTTCTCCTGCAAGGTATTGCCGTCGACCTGGACGCGAATTTGCGGATAGGTCGTTCCCCCGGCGTTGCGGGCGTTGTAGCGGTAGGAAACCTTGTAGGTTTCGCCGGGCGTCAGTCCGGTGAGCGTCTGGCTGATCGTCGCCAAGCCGTCGTTCTGTTGGATGAAGGCCACGTTCGTTCCATCGGGCGTGGCGCCGTTGTTCGCAAACGGGCTGCTGCCGGCGGGATTCAAGCCCAGGCCGCCGGAGACGCTCCAGCCGCTAATCGCGCCGCCGTTGCCGGCGATGTAACCGGGAAAGACGGTGAAATTGTCCGCCTCGAAGCTGCTGTTGTTCACTGTCACGGCTTGGGCCGAGCCGGCCATGCCGATGCAAACCAGTAGTGCGGCGAGCGATGCGGCCGACGCGACGCGGCGTCGACGCACAACCAGGCCAACCAGGCCCAGACCCAGCAGCAGTGCCGTCGCAGGTTCGGGAATCGCTACGTATTCGTTGTTCGTGAAGGCGAACTGGTGCCATGTGCCGGTGCCGACGTTAAGGACATCGAATTGCATCGAAGTGCCGGTCGCCAGGTAGATGTACGACAAACGAATGCCTTCGTTGTTGCCATTTTCGTTTTCGTTAAACGTGACCGTTTCGCCGTCGGCCGTCCAGTGCGACGTGCGGCTGCCCGGTTGATTGTCCCAACCAGTGCCGAAGAAATTGGCTTCGTACCATTGGCCCGCTGTGAGGCCGGTGATCGTGAGCGTTTCGGTTACGCCAGCGTTGCCGTAGTTGAAGGCGGCGGCCAGCGTCGCGCCGGCGCCAGAAACGTTGTTGCTCGGGTCGGTCGTCCCATTGGCAAGGCCGGCCCAGCTGAAATTGGCGCCGGATGGGTTTCCGCCGCTCGTGCCAGTGAACGAAACGCCGTTGACCGATGTGCTCGAACCATTCCAATTCAGAGCATGCGTGTAGACAAATCCCGGATTGATGCCGGAGTCTGCGTCGTTTGTCCAATTGTGAACCGTCCAGCCCTTGGCTTGCGAGGTCTTTTCGACTTGAACATCGTCGAACACCAGAGTGTGATCGCCACCACCTTGTGTGTTTGCAAACGTCAGCGTTGCGCTCGTGCCAGTGGCCTTGAACGTACGTGAGCCCTGGTAGTATTGATTGGAGCCGCCCACAGCCGGGATGATCGTATCTTGGAGCGTGACGCCGCCGGCGGATACGTTGATCCGAGGAGTGTTGCCGTTTCGGGCGTTGTACCGATAGCGAACCGTATACGTTTCGTTCGGAACCAGGCCGGTGATTGTTTGGCTCAACGTACCCGTGCCACCACTGTTTTGGATAAAGGCGGCATTCGTGCCCTCGGGAATCGTGCCGTTATCGGCGAACGGGCTGCCAGCGGCAGGGTTGAGGCCCGTCTTCGTAGCGTCGGTCGATGTCCAGCCGGTAATCGGTCCATTCGCGCTGCTGTAGCCGGGAAATGTGCCGAACGAGTCGGTTTCGAAGCCCGCGTTCACAACCGTCACGGCTTGAGCCGAGCCGGCGATACCGAAGCAAGCCAGTAGCACCGCGAGCGATGTGGCCGATGCTGCACGGCGGCGACGAGCGACGAATCCCAGCAGTCCCATGCCCAGCAGCAAGGCGGTCGAAGGTTCGGGAACCGGAATGTACGAGGCGACGTTAATCTCGAAAGCGTAGGTGCGGCCGAGACCGGGGTTGCTGATGCTATTGATGATCTGGCCGGCGAGCAGCGGTTCGCTCGGCGTACCGTCATGATCGACGCTGCCGCCATTGGCGAACCGAACGATCGCTCCACCCGTGTGAAAGGCGCCGGCGAACACGTTCGTGTCGGAGAGCAGTTGGAATGTCTCGGTGAGCGACGGGTAATTTTCCGTATGAATCGTATCGGCCGCGACTCCGAGGGTGTTCACGCCACCGGCATCAACCCAGATTACTTCGTAATTACCCGGCGAGACCAGCTCGGCCAAGAACGGCACGACGCGAGGCGATCCCGTGTTAACGAGTGCATTATTTCGGAAGGAGAAGTCTTGCACTTGGTAGTAGCCAGCCGTGAGCAGCACGGAGTCGAGCTCGATGTTCGTCCGGTCTCCAGCGCCGTCTGCGCCGGTTGCTACGATCGAAGAGTCGCCGATTTGCGCGGCCGAAGCGGACTGGGCGGCGGCCAGCAGCGTTCCGATGGCCAACGCAGCGACCAGCGGACTGGCGACTGCGTGTAGTGCGCGACGACGACGAGCAACCAGGCCGATCAATCCCACGCCGAGCATCAAAGCGGTTGAGGGTTCCGGGGCGACATACAGAGCCGAACCGATGACGTCGATTTCTGCGAGGCCGCCGTAACCGTTGTCGATGCCGAACGTCGTGAAGCGAAGTGCGTCGACACCCGTAGCGATCACGCCCAAACTGTCAGTTACTCGCGTAATGCCGTAGTCCGAAGCGGGGTCGCTATTGGCCGTACTACCGAAAGTTACAAACGAAGGCGAGTCGATGAGCGAATATTCGATCGTGAACTGAAACCCGTCGCGGCCATTGTCTTGCCAGCCATGGAAGAAGTCGATTCGCGTGATCTCATAGCCGTTAATCTTCGTCGTCGTATCCAGGTTAAACGTCACCGTGGCGTTGTTGTCGGGCGTCACGATGGTCGCCTTATTGCTTTGATAGCTGGGCGATCCCTGGACATCCGTGGAGAAGTGTGCCGAGCCGTTCGTGAGCAGCGCCGGATCGGCGCTGCTTCCCTCGTGAGCCCACGTTCCTGTCGTGCTCGCCGCGCCAAAGAGGGCCGTCTGCAGAAGATCGTTGTTGCTCGTCGTGTTATTAGCGTTGATGTTGTTTTGCACCAACGCGGCCTGAACCGGTGCGGCGGCAAGGAAGAAGAGAACCGCGGTCAAAGCAGCGAGATGCAGGCGATTCATGCGAAGGCTCCGAGAAAGAGAAGAGGTATTCATGAGTTGGATGTCCGTGCGAAAGTGAAAGACTTGTCGTTCGTTAATGCGTTGGTTGGTCATCGTGTTTCTCCAGAAAAAAGCGTTCATGAGTTGTTTAAAATCCCGCTGAGGGGAAGTCTTTGACCTAATTGATCAGTTCAAGTAAAAAACTTCCCATCATCGATATTGATCGCTGTGTTTGTCAATGGCAAGAAAATGGTTGTCTGAATTCCATGCGGCACGTTGCAAAAGCCCTAGCCCTTCCGCAGTCGTCGTTTCGGACCGGCTACTTGGCTCTTTTGCCGGCGATGCCTTCGCTGGGTTGTGAAGCGTTCTCGCGACGTCAGTTCGCGGACCATTCCGTCGCGTCGGAGCGGCTCGTCGTCGAGCGATTCTTCCCAGGCCTGGGTCCAGTCGAGTTGAGAAACGTTGGCGGTGACCATGAGTTAGTCCTCAGTTTTCAGTTTTCAGTGTTCAGTACTTGGTCATTGGTCATGCGGGCTTGTTCATTCCCAATTCGTCGTTGGGTATTTCGTCACTCAGCGACTGCGACGGCGACGCGTGGCGGCGGCGATCAGCGCCAGGCCCAGCAGCACGGCAGTGCTCGGCTCGGGGATCGTCGCGAAGAGGAACTCATACTGGGCGAGGGCGACGTTGCTGATCCGCACTTCGTCGATGTACCCCTCCCAGCGATCTGTGTGGTTTTGCGTGGGATCGTCGCTCGTGCCGTAGCGGCCGCGGCCGAGTGTCCAACCCCATGTGTCGCCGTTGATGTCCG
>JAGQOS010000418.1 GCA_020427265.1 Planctomycetales bacterium | reverse complement strand
CGCGCAAATGCCCGGAGTCGTTTTGCGAACCGTGGTCAACGTGGGCGATTCGGTCGCCGCGGGCGATTCGCTACTCGTGCTCGAAGCCATGAAGATGGAAGTGCAAGTCTCGGCTCCCTGCAGCGGCACGGTCAGTCAAATTAACGCCGCCCAGGGCGACCATGTAACGACCGGGCAAGTGCTGGCGCTGATCGCTTAGCCATGGCCACCTGGCGTTCGTTGAACCGTCGGATCGTTGCTTGCGAGCGTTGCGAGCGGCTCACTGCCCATTGCCGCAAGATTGGCGCGGAGAAACGCAGGGCGTTCGCCGACTGGGATTACTGGGCGCGGCCGGTGCCGAATTTTGGCGACCCACAGGCGCGCCTGTTGATCGTCGGCCTGGCGCCCGCCGCGCACGGCGCGAACCGGACCGGGCGCATGTTCACTGGCGACCGGAGCGGCGACTGGCTCTACCGCGCGCTTGCCAAGGCCGGATTTGCCAATCAAGCCGACTCGACTTCCCGCGACGACGGGCTGGAACTCTCGAATTGCGCGATCACAGCAATTTGCCATTGTGCGCCGCCGGATAATAAACCCACCACTGACGAAGTCGAACAGTGCCGCGAATGGTTCACGGCCACGCTCGACTTGGTTCCGGCCCAGGTCTACTTGGCGCTAGGGCAGATCGCCTGGCGCGGGCTTACGGCCGAGGCGCGCCGGCGCGATTGGCTGACGGGCAAAACGCCGAAATTCGGGCATGGCGCCGCCTTCCCCCTTGCCAACGGGCGGCACTTGTTGGGAAGCTATCACCCGAGCCAACAAAACACGTTTACCAAGCGATTGACCGAGCCGATGTTCGACGCCGTTTTTCGCCAAGCCAGAAAGCTGATGTCGCCATGAAGATCAAGCGGATACTCGCCTATCAGGTCGATTTGCCTTTGAACGAAGGAACGTATAACTGGTCGGGTGGCAAATCGGTTCAGGTCTTCGACAGTACAATCGTACGCATCGAAACCGACGCCGGACTCGTTGGCCATGGCGAAATCTGTCCGCTGGGGCCGGTCTATTTGCCGTCGTACGCGGCCGGCGCGAGAACGGGGATCGCCGAATTGGGGCCGGCCCTGTTGGGCCAGGACCCAACCCAGCCGGCCAAGTTGGCGCTGCTCATGGATCGAGAAATGAAGGGGCACGCCTATGTGAAGAGCGCGATCGATGTGGCTTGCTGGGACATTCTCGGACAGGCCGCCGGGATGCCGGTTTGCCATCTGCTGGGCGGACGATACGGCGACGACTTCGTGCTCTATCGCGCGATCTCGCAGGAATCGCCCGAGGCGATGGCCGCTAAGGTTGCCGGGTATCGCGCTGAGGGCTACCGGCGTTTTCAACTCAAAGTGGGCGGCGATCCCGACGTGGATATCGAGCGCATCCGTGCCGTGGCCGCCGAACTGCAAACCGGCGACCGCCTGGTGGCCGACGCCAATACCGGCTGGCTCGCGCACGAAGCGATGCGCGTGGCCCGCGCTGTACGCGACGTCGATGTGTACATCGAGCAGCCCTGCCTCGACTACGAGCGCTGCCTTTCGGTCCGCCGGCAGATCGATCACCCGTTCGTGCTCGACGAATCGATCGACGGCGCGGCTTCGTTGCAGCAAGCCTTGGCCGACCGGGCGATGGACGTCGTGAACATCAAGATCAGCAAGTTCGGCGGCCTGACCAAGGCCCGGCTGGCGCGCGACCTGTGCATTGAGGCTGGCATCGGCATGACGATCGAAGACACCTGGGGCGGCGACATCGTGACGGCGGCTATCTCGCACTTGGCGCACAGCACGCCGCCGGAATTTCTCTTCACGTCGACCGATTTCAACAGCTACACAAACGTTGCCATCGCCGACGGCGCCCCGCAGCGAGCCAACGGCCGCCTGGCGGCATCGACTGAACCCGGCTTGGGCGTTTCGCCGAAAATGGACGTGCTCGGCGACCCGGTGCTGCGGATTGAGTAGGGTGAACTGGTCGCGGCATAAAGCATTGTTGGAGAATCGATATGAAAACAATTGAGGCCCAGCGAATTGTGCTTACCGATGAATCGGGCGCTACGAGGGTTCTTATCGACGCAGGGGCCGGCGACGATTCTGCATCGCTTACCCTTTTCGGAAGAGGTCATGCGTCGCTGGCCCTTCAAGTCTACGGCGACGGAAAAGCTTTCGTCAGTTTCTATCGTTCCGACGGCACGGAGGCGATAGGCTTCGGAAGTACGCCTGAATTCGGCGCCGGAATTGTTTTAAACGACGACGAAGGAAAGCAGCGATTCTTCATTGAATCGCCTGTGGGCGGCAAAGAAGGTTCGATTCATATCTTGAACGCCCAAGGTCAAGTAATTTGGCACACGGATACGTAGTGCCGTTTGCACGGGGTAATGCGTGAAAAGCTCGCGTTTTGAAGCCGAAGGTAGTGCAATTCGGCGATGGATTACGACGGAGATAAGATCGACGATGTTGTGCTGGCCTTGTTGGCGCTTACGATGCACAGCGAGTCTGAATTCGGCAGTCGCGCATGGAAATGTCACGCTTGGGCTGTGCTCGACCGGCTCCATGGCAAGGGTTTCATTGGCGATCCCAGAAGCAAAGCTAAATCGGTCATCGTAACGCCCGAGGGCGTGACGCGGGTTCGCGAGTTATTCGACCAATTATTCGCCCGCGGCTCTGGCTGAAGTGTCAAATTAAAGAATTGTCGTCGTGGCGATATTTTCGCTGCATTGATGTCCCTATTCGGCATGCAGCAGGTGTGGCCGACCGAGCTGCAGGTAACTGGCCCGATCTCGTGGAGGGGGCTGACTCAATGGTCGAAATGGTCGCACGACTCTTTTTCGCATTCGGCGTTTCACTGCTTGTCGGGGTGGTTGTGATCGCGGTCGCAACGCCTATTATCTTGATTACGTCAATTTTCGATCGCACGGAACGTTATCATCGTGTCGTCTATCGAAGACTTAAGTCGCTTATTGTCTGCGTCGTTGATTTCGGAACGACAATGGCTCAGCCATGATCGGTCGGAGTGAACTTCATGAAAGCGTATGGAGTGGACTGGCTCGAGACAGCGGCGGATCCTGAGCGGTTTCCCTTCAAGCTTATTGCAAATGAGCGAGGCGTGGCATTCTTTCCTCGCACCACAGAGCATCGCGACGTAAAGTACCCCGGCCTCAGCTATGAAGACGACTTCCAAGGCAATGCCCTCGCTGCGATGGTTATGCCTGGTGTCGTTGAATTTCGCTACCATGCCGCTTTTTCGGATTCGCGTGTTCGCCATGTTGCGCATGCGATTATCAAACATCCACGCGTTATGTTTGCGGCGCAATTTGCTGTCACCTATCAAGGTCGTTCGATCATGTGAACGTAGCAACAGGAAATCTAGAGGGCCGGGCTTCCGCAGATCGCTTGGCATGTTACGACGAGCACCGATCCAGAGAACTACGCGATTCTGCCAGCGATGATTTCGATTCGAACTTCGACACCTTCGGAGTGTGACAAGATTCGCGAGGTCCACCTGCGCGCCTTTCCCGCCGGTGAGCGGGAACTCGTAGCTGACCTTGCCGGGAACCTGTTGGGCGAGAACACGACGCCGTCCGTTCTTTCCTTGGTAGCCGAAGTCGAGGGCGAGATCGCCGGGCATGTCGCGTTGAGCCCGGTGGCGACCGCTTCCGATCGTCGTTGGCGGGGTTACATCCTGGCCCCGCTTGGCGTGTGCCCCGAGTTTCAGAAGCGCGGAGTTGGGGTGGCGCTCGTCGAGCAAGGCATCGCTCGGCTCAGAGAATCGCAAGTTGACGTGCTGTTCGTTTACGGGGATCCCCAGTACTACGGCAAGTTCGGCTTTCAAACCGAAACCGCGGGGGCGTACGCGCCGCCTTACGCGTTGCAATTTCCGATCGGTTGGCAGGCCATGGCGCTGCGAGACGAAGGCAATCGCCAGATCGATGAAGCGCGCGCGGAACCGATTGCGATCTCGTGCGTCGCGGCGTTGTGCGATCCCCGGCTATGGTAAACGTTGCGTCGCAGCGCGGTCTGCGAACGAACGGCTATTCCGCGAATGAAGGGCCCGCCTCTTGGGCGTCGGCCCGATGGTCCAGCCGCCAATGGCGCGAGCCGTTCTTGGTCCAGTACTTCCACGTGCCGCTTTTCGAGCCGTTGCGGTACTGTCCTTCTTCTTCTTTCTGGCCGTTCTCGTACCAGTCGACCCAGGGGCCGTCTTCCACGCCGTGGAAATACTCGCCCTGCGCATCGAGTTGCCCGTTCATGTGCCAGTAGTTCCACAGGCCATGCTTCTGGCCGCCCGTGTATTCGCCCTCGCAATCCTTTTGGCCATTCTCATGCCAGAAGGTCCACAACCCGGTCTTCACGCCGTTTTCGTAACTGCCAACCGCCCAGAGCAGTCCGTTTTCGTGCCACCAGGTCCAACGGCCTTGGCGTAGCCCATTTTCACGCGCGCCGGAACACTTTTTGCCGCCTCCGGGAAAATGAAGCGTGGTAGGTTTCGCGATGGACGCGCC
>JAGQOS010000417.1 GCA_020427265.1 Planctomycetales bacterium | reverse complement strand
CTGGATCCCCCTTGCCAATCTTGTTGCGCCCGGAAGGGGCGGGGCCGCAAGGCGATTTGCGCTGGCAGGAACATGCACGCGGCGGCCAGGCGATCCGCCGGGCTTGCCGCCGCGCGACCGGCGTGGTGGCGATCGCGCCGCCCGTGCGCGACGAGCTGCTCGCCGCCGGCTTCGACGAGTCGAAGATTTTTGACATTCCCAACGGTGTTGAAATTCCCGACCACACCAGCGCGCCGGTCCGAGCGCGCCCGCGGGCCGAGTTGGCCGAGTCGGATCCGCGGTTGCAGATCGCGCCCGCGGCGCCGCTCGTGCTCTACGTGGGCCGGCTTCACAAAGAGAAGGGCCTCGACGAACTGCTCGAAGCCTGGACGCACGTGGTCGCCGCCGAGCGGCAGGCGCGGCTGTGGATCGTGGGCGACGGCCCCTATTTGCGGCCGCTGGCGGCCAAGATCAACGCGTTGCAGCTCATGGGCTCGGTCACGCTGGCGGGGAGCTACGATTCGACATCGCAGTTCTACCAGGCGGCCAATGTTTTCGCGTTTCCTTCGCGCAGCGAATTGATGCCCCTGGCGCTGCTCGAAGCGATGGCGGCTCCGCTGCGCATTGTGGCGAGCGACATTGCCGGAAATCGGCACTTGCTCGATGATGGACAATGTGGTCTGCTCGTGCCGGTTGGCCACGTGCAAGAGCTGGCCGATGGGATCGTATCTCAACTAGAACGCCCGGACGATGTCAGCCCGCTGGCTGTCGCCGCGCGCGAACGAGTGCGGGTGAGGTTTTCGCTCGCCGGCATGACTCGTATGCATTGGCGCCTGTTTCAACAAATGATCGACCACTCGTGACTCAACGCATCCTGCACATCATCGCCACGCTCGATCGGGCCGGCGCCGAAAAACAGTTGGCGCTGCTTGCCCGACGGTTGCCGCGCGACCGCTTCGACATCCACGTGTGCGCGCTCACGCGCGGCGGACCGCTGCGCGAAGAATTGACCGCGGCCGGCATTCCGGTGACCGTGCTCAACAAACGGTTTAAGGCCGACCCCGTCTCCTTCGCGCGGCTCGTGAAGCTCATACGCCGCCTGCAACCCGACCTGATCCACACCTGGATGTTTACGGCCAACGCCTACGGTCGAGCGGCGGGCCAGTATGCGGGTGTAAGTCGCATGATCGCCAGCGAGCGCTGTGTCGATCCGTGGAAATCGGGTTGGCAATTCGCGATCGACCGGCGGCTGGCCCGCGCGACGAATCGCATTGTCGCCAATGCGCCGGCCGTGGCCGACTTCTACACGCAACACGGCCTGGCGCCGAGCAAGCTGCGTGTGATCGCCAATGGCATTGAACAACCCGGGCCGAGCCGTCTATTGCGCGGCGAACTGTTGTCCCGTTTCGACTTGCCCGTCGATGTGCCGTTGATTGGCGCGGTGGGGCGGTTTTGGCCTCAGAAACGGATGAAGTACCTGATTTGGTCGGCCGAGTTGCTGCATTTGTTGCATCCGCAGGCGCAACTGCTCATCGCCGGCGATGGCCCGCAGTTGGCGCAGGCGATGCGGTATTGTTCGCTGCTCGACGGCGACGATTACGTCCACTTCCTAGGTCAACGCAACGATGTACCCGATATCCTGCCGCATCTCGATCTGTTCTGGCACGTGAGCGGCTACGAAGGGCTGCCCAATGCCGTGATGGAGGCGATGGCCGCTGCCTTGCCGGTCGTGGCGACCGATGTGGCCGGGAATCGCGATTTGATCGAACACGGTGAAACCGGCATGCTGGTTGCAAGCAACGATCGTCGCGAATTGGTTCGCGCCAGCGATCGGTTGATTGGCAACGCGGCGTTGCGCGAGAAAATCGGTCGCGCGGCGCAGGCGCAGGTTCTGGAAACCTATGCGGCGGAGAAGATGGTTTGCGGCTATGTAAAACTATACGATGAAGTGCTCGCCGAGTAGTATGAACGCTCGCGCTCCGCGGGCAACGCAAGGAGAGGTCACCGACGAATGTGCGGAATTGCCGGCGCGGTTTGGACCGATCCCGATCGCGCGATCAGCACCGAAACTCTGGGCCGGATGACCGACGCGCTCTCCCATCGCGGGCCCGATGATCGTGGCGCTTACACCAGCGACTTTCGCCACGAAGCGCCGTACCCCGCCATGCCGGGCGTGGCGCTGGGGCATCGGCGGTTGGCGATCATCGATGTGGCCGGCGGACAACAGCCGCTGGCCAACGAAGACGAATCGGTCTGGGTCGTCTTCAACGGCGAGATCTACAATTACCCGGAGCTGCGCCAACGCGTGGAAGGAAGCGGCCATCGCTTGCGCACGGCCAGCGATACCGAAACGCTCGTCCACTTGTACGAAGACGAAGGTATTGGCTTTCTGTCGCACCTGATTGGCATGTTCGCCTTGGCGATCTGGGATGCCAGAAAACGCCGTCTCGTTCTCGCCCGCGACCGGCTGGGGCAAAAGCCGTTGTTCTATCGCCACGAGCCGGGTCGTCTGACGTTCGCCAGCGAACTGAAGAGTCTGCGCGAAATTCCCGGGCTGCCGTGGGAAGTCGACCCGGGCGCGATCGACGAGTTCCTCGCCTATCAATACGTTCCGCATCCCCAAACGATCTATCGCGGCGCTAAAAAACTCGCGCCCGGACACTGCGCGATCTATCACGAAGGCGAGCTCCGGGTTCAACGTTACTGGACGCCCGACTGGAATCGGGAAATTCCCAGGTCACAGGGCGAATATGTCGAGGCGTTACGCGCGCAGCTCCGCGAATCGGTGCGTCTGCGCATGGCGAGCGAAGTGCCGCTGGGCGCGTTTCTTTCCGGCGGGATCGATTCTTCGATCGTCGCCGCTTTGATGCAGCAGGAATCGACGGAGCGCATCCGGACATTTTCGATCGGCTTCGACGACGCCGATTTCGTGGAATCGCCCTTCGCCCAGCGCGTTGCCGATCATTTAGGCGCCGAGCATGTTTCGATGCGCGTGCGCCCGCAGGCCGCCGAAGTGCTGCCGCGGCTGGTATGGCACTTCGACGAACCGTTTGCCGACAGTTCTGCCCTGCCCACGTACTATTTGGCGCAGCTTTCGCGCGACCGGGTTACCGTGGCGCTCTCGGGCGATGGCGGCGACGAACTGTTTGCCGGCTACGACCGTTACCGCGCCGCGCGCCTGGCCGGCTGGGCCGACCGTTTGCCCTGGCCCGCGCCGCAGTTGCTCAGCGCCTCGTGGTGGCGTCGTTTGCCCACGAGCGATCGCCAACGCAGTGTGGCGCGAAGATGGAAACGCTTTAGCGAAGCCTTGGCGATGCCGCCCCAGCGGCGCTATGCCGAATGGGTGACGATCTTCAACGAATCGCGCCGGGCCGCTCTGTACCAGGAAGAATTCGTCGCGCAACTACCCGATTCGGACCCGCTCGAATTCTTATATGCGGCGTATCGCCAGTCGCCGGGGCGCGACTTTCTAACTTCGACATCGATCGTCGATCTGCTGACTTATTTGCCTGGCGATTTGCTCACGAAGATCGACATCGCCACGATGGCGCACGGCTTGGAATGCCGGCAGCCGTTTCTCGATCATCGCGTGGTCGAACTCGCCATGCAAATGCCGCTGCGGTTGAAGTTGCGCCGCCGATCGAGCAAAGATATTCTGCGACGCGCCTTCGCCGACATGCTCCCGCACGAAGTCTTCACCCGCAAAAAAATGGGCTTTGGCGTGCCCATCGCCCGGTGGCTGCGTGGCGAACTACGCGAAATGGCGCACGACACGCTGTTCAGCTCGCGCGCAGCGGAACGCGGCTACTTCCGCCCCGAATCGGTGCAATCGCTTTGGGATGAGCACCAAAGCGGCACGTTCGATCACGGCTATCGCCTATGGTCGCTGTTGATTCTCGAGCTGTGGATGCAGCGTTGGATCGACACGCCGTAGCACGCGTTGGCCGGTTTCGCTGCGCGCCGGATTTACTGCGCTGCCTTCAATTGCTTCAATTGCTCGATTGCTTCGGCTAGTTCGGCGTCGACACCTTCGAGCGCGCCGCGTCCTTCGTCGAGCCGGTCGGCCACGTCGTAGCGAATGTCGTCGACATCGGCCTCCCAGACCTTCACCATTTCGGCGGGCGCCGGCGCCGAGACCGGTCGCAACAGACGGAAGCCAACGCCGTGCGATGGCTCGGTCGTGTACCACCAGGGGCTTTGCGGCAACTGCGGGTCTTCGTTCTTCCATTCTTCATCGTCCGAGAGCAGGCGCGCCGCGCTGCGGCAATCTTCGGCGTCGGCGTCCCAATGTCCGCCCCGCGCCAAACGCGGATACGCCTCGGTCGGCCAGACCACGGCCTTCGCCGCGCTCACGGTCTTCTCGTCGAACTTGGGGTAACCTTCGTCGAGATGTCCATCGAGCACCCATTCCGCCACGCTGCCGTGCATGTCGTAGAGTCCCCAGGGATTCGGCTTCTTGCCGCCGACGTCTTGCAACTCGCCGTCGGAGTTATCGGCGTACCAGGCGTAGTCTTCGAGTTCATCCGCGTCGTCGCCAAAGCTATAGGCAGTTT